>CANIIC010000095.1 GCA_947467395.1 Bryobacterales bacterium | reverse complement strand
TCGGCGATGAGGCGGCGATGGATCGCGTGGGCGGGAACACGCAGCAGGGCTCCGATGAGCATGCTCTTGTCGACCGGCAATTTGGGGATTGACACGTTCAGTAAACTCCGTTTACTATCATGACACGGTAAATCGAGTTTACTACAAGGAGATTTCGATGAACACGCTCCCAGTGAATCCGGCGGACGAGACGATCCAGGTTGCCGGCCTGACGATCCGGTTTCTGGTGACCGGGGACCAATCCAACGGCACGGTGGCGGCCTTTCGGATGGTGGTGCCGGGCGGGCACCCGGTGCCGGTACCGGCACACAGCCACGATCATTATGAAGAGTCGATCTATGGCTTGGAGGGCACACTGACATGGACCGTGGACGGGAACGCGGTGGAGGTCGGGCCAGGAGAGCTGTTGTGCATCCCTCGAGGAGCAGTGCACCGGTTCGACAACCACACGCCTGAGGATGCCCTGGCGTTGTGTGTACTGACCCCTGCGGCGATTGGCCCCGAGTATTTCCGGGAAGCGGCGGCCGAACTCAGGGCTACGGCGGGCGGTCCTCCGAACAAGGCCAGGCTGATGGAGATCATGTTGCGCCATGGGTTGACGCCAGCGGCTCCGAAGGCCTGAGCGCGCCGACGAGCGGACGGTGTGGTAGGATCGACGGCGATGCGAACTTTGATGAACTCTTTGGCCGTTTCGGGGGCGAGCGTGCTCGCTCTTCTATTGACGATGTCCGCGCCGACTCCGAGCCAGGCGCAGGGGAAAGCCGCGACGAAGGCAGCACCCCGGCTACCCAACGGGAAGCCGGACCTGACGGGCGTGTGGGATCATCCGCGCGTAGGCGATTTCTCCAAGGACTTCCAGGGCTGCGTCGGCAACAGCAAGGGCTGTAGCGCGAAGGCCGATACTCCGGAGATGCCGTGGACCGCGGCGGGCAAGGCTGCGAACGAGGCCGATCCGAAGTTCGATTACGGCGTGCACTGCCTGCCTTGGGGATATGTGCGCTCCTACGGCACGCCGTATCCGCTGGAAATCATCCAGAAAGACCACCGCGTGGCGGTGATGTTCGAGCAGAACAAGTGGTTCCATGTGATTCCGACCGACGGGCGCCCACTGAAGGTGGAGTATCCGACCTGGATGGGAACATCGGTGGGCCACTGGGAGGGCGACGTACTGGTAGTGGAAACCGAGGGCACGAACGGCAAGACGTGGATCGATACGGCCGAGCATCCGCACAGCGACGCGCTGAAGGTGGTGGAGCGGTACACGCGGCCGGACTTCGACCACATTATCCATGAAGTGACGATTACGGACGCCAAGTACCTGACCAAGCCGATGAAGAACACGTCCACCTGGGTGCTGATGGCTCCAGGCACCGAACTCTATGAATACTCCTGTGAAGAGAACAACAAGGAAATCATGGACGGTCATATCAAGGACGACTTCACCAAGAAGTAAGTAAGCTATTTCCTCGCATTTCCGGGGCCGCGCAACTGGCGACGGCCCCCCCTTCCGCAAGTATCCCCCGCGATCCTGATATTTCATCCCCCCGATAGGCGTCATTCATTTTTTCTATTGGACGTAAGGCCCCTCAGGCCCTTACGATGGGAACGCCAAACACCTCTTGGGATTTCATCCCGTGGCGTTTGAGCCCACGTAGGTCCCCGGGCTCTCCCAGCTCCCCCGTCTTGTTCGTGCCATGGCCAGGAAAGATGTTTCTTTCCCGCCGTAACATCCGCATGAGTGATGAGAGAGCGCGATGGTCAGCGACACATACACAATCCGATTTCTGCTGCAGGCAACGGAGGCTACTCCGGCACGCGTCACATGGCGCGAAGGAGTCAGCGGCGGTTTTGTAACGCGTGTGGATGGTGTCGACATTTTGGTGGAAGAGATCCACACGCGCCCGGCCGTTCGACTGGGCTTGCGCCTACGCTATCGCGATGACGAGCTATGGCTGTACTCACCGCTTCCGGTGGGTTGGCTGGGGCGTGAATACACCTCCGATAATGACCGCGAATTAGCGGATCTGATGAGCGATCTGCTACGCGCAGCCTCCACGCAGTGTGCGCGGCGGATGAACTACGACTTTGAGCATCCCGAAGAAGTGCGGGAGCGCATTTACCAGCAGCTTCTGTTTGGACAACCGACAGCAGCTCTTGAAGAACGATCCAGTTGAAAGGAGCAGAGAAATAGATGGCATTCGTCGGCTTAGCAGTCGTAGTGCTGGGATTCATCATCAGTTTCGCGAGCTTGGGAGTGACGGAGGACGTAACAGTCCGCTTGATCATGACCTTGGTCGGAATCGCAGTCAGCCTGTTCGGCATTATCGGGCTGATCAACAAGGCGTACCTAAAAGACGCCATTTGGAAGAAATAGCGGCGGCAACGCCATAAGGAGACTATGAAACGAACGCTGCTTCTATTGACGATGGCCGCGCTGAGCGCTTTCACGGGATTCGGGCAGGCACCTGCCGCGGCTCCCGCAACGCCAGCCCCAGCGGCCGCTCCGGCACCTCCGGCTCCAGTTGCGCTGACGGTGGACGATTTGAAGTCCATTCCGGTGCCGAGCGCGGAAGATCGAGCGAAAGGCGACACGGGCGGTGATAAAACCGGCAATGCGTCCGATGTCGCGGTATCTGACCCTAAGGCCGGACTCACGTTGGCGGATCTGGTAAATCAGGTTGGGCAGAACAAGGTCGGCATCAACTTCACCTGGACGCTGATTTGCGGCTTCATGGTGATGTTCATGCAGGCCGGCTTCGCATTGGTGGAGACCGGGCTGATTCGCGCGAAGAACGCGAACCATACGATGATGATGAACTTCATGGTGTACGGCGCCGGCATGCTGGCGTACTGGTTCATCGGCTTTGCGATTCAGATGGGCGGGGCAGGCGCACTGGCCAACTTAGGCGGCACACCGACACTGACCTCTGAGTTCACCGCTACGGTCTTTGGCAAGACGATGGGCTTCTGGGGCTCGAAGGGCTTAATGCTCGACGGACACTATGACGTCGGCGGGCTGCTGGTGTTCCTATTCCAGATGGTGTTTATGGACACGGCGTTGACGATCGTCACTGGTACCGCGGCGGAACGGTGGAAGTTCACCGCATTCCTGGCGTGTTCGGTAGTGATGGGCGCGTTCACGTATCCGATCTTCGCCAACTGGGCGTGGGGCGGCGGCTTCCTGGCGACGTTGGGCACGAACTTCGGCTTGGGCCATGGCTACGCGGATTTCGCAGGCTCGGGTGTGGTGCATAGCGTGGGTGGTTTGAGCGCGCTGGGCATGGGCATTCTGGTCGGCCCACGACTGGGCAAGTACACGCGTGACGGCAAGCCCCTGGCGATGCCGGGTCATGACATTACGATGGTGCTGGCGGGCTGCTTCATTCTCGCCTTCGGCTGGTTCGGGTTTAACCCGGGCTCCACACTGGGTGCGTCGGGCAACGGCAACCTCCGCATCACTTCGGTGGCGGTGGACACCATGCTAGCGGGCATGGCGGGCGGCTTCGTGGCGATGTTCTACATGTGGTTCCGTTACGGCAAGCCGGATGCTTCGATGAGCGGCAACGGACTGCTGGCGGGCTTGGTCGCGATCACGGCGCCATCGGGCTTCGTGAGCACGACGAGCTCGGTGATCATCGGGCTCATTGCCGGCTTCCTGGTCTGCCTCTCGGTGGAGTATGTGGAGAAGGTGATGAAAATCGACGATCCGGTGGGTGCGATCTCGGTACACGGCGCATGCGGCCTGTGGGGTGTGATTGCGGTGGGCCTGTTCGCGGACGGCCGGAGTAATTATGGCGGTTCGTGGAACGGCGTTCCGGGAGCGGTCACGGGCTTGTTCTATGGCGACATGGGACAGCTGGTGGCGCAGCTGATCGGCGTGGCCACACTGGTGGGCGTCGTCTTCACTCTGAACTTCCTGATCAGTTGGGTGATCGACCTGACGATCGGGCAGCGCGTATCGGCCGAAGTCGAACTGCAGGGCTTGGACATCCCCGAAATGGGCGCTGTTGCTTATCCTGAGTTCGAACTGAAGACCATGTAAGGCAAAGATGGAAACGATAGACACAACCTTGGAATTGACGCGCCAGAATGCGGCGGCTCTGGCCCCGCTGACTGGAACCGGCTTGCCGGCGCTTCCCTGGCGGGACCCTCACAACGTCCCGCTGGAGGAGCGGCGTTCGATGATTCAGAGGCTGGAGACAGCGTGTGCGGAGAACCCGGCTTCGGCCGATCTCCGCACGTGCCTGGCTCTGGTACATGCGGTGAACTATGATCCGCAGCAGGTGCTGGTGAGTTTAGAGAAGGCCTTGGAGTTGGAGCCGAAACACTTCTTCGCACAGTTGAAGCTAGCGGAGCTGTGGTATCGGCTGCGGGCTTTGCCGAAGGCCGAAGAAGAGGCTTTGAAGGCGTTGGATCTGGCGCAGAACGCACGCGAGTATCAGATGGCGCGGGCGCAACTGCAGGAGATCCGGAAGTTGATCAACAATTCGTGGGCGCGGCCGACTTGGAATAAGTCGATGGCGTCCGGCGCATGGAGTTTCGTGGCTTTGATTGTCGTGATGATGGTGGTGGGACTATGGCGTTAAAAGACTCTCGGTGGCGTGGATTCCTGGCGGCTTCGTTTCTGGCCGTCACGTTCTTGATGATGGGCATGCCGATGCTGCCGACGCTGGGCGGCATCGCACTGGCGGGCGCGTGGAACCTCTACGCGGCATCGCGCGAGAAGCGTACGGTTGCCGTGGCGAAGAAGTAGCGCGACTATTTCTTCGCGTTGCGGAGGATGGCCTGACGGGTTTGCAGCAGCGACTTCTCCATCAGGTCACTGGATAACCGCCGGATCGCTGGCTCGGCAAGCCAACGGAGTGCAGCGGGGATATCGCGACTCAAACCGATGGTCTCCTGTTCAATATAGAGGCCGGCGTCTCGCTGCTCATACCTGGACACGCTGTACGCGCGCCACAGGTAGCCGTTCCCTTGGTCGGACAACGTTCTGCTCTCGCTTGGTTTGCCGTAATCGTGAACATCCTGAATCCGGGCGGTGCGCGTGACGGAGTACAACCGGGTGGGACTCACGCTGGAGAAGCGAGTGACGGATTCCGTTTCCAGCACAGCCGACACGAACAACACTTTTCGCACGTAGATCAGCGAGAAACGATCTTCTTCGGCGCTGCGACTGAGGAGCGTTGCCCGATCGACGGTCGGCCCAAACCAGTTCGGATATTGGCCGTAATCCCGCACTGTGGCTAAGGCGTCGGCCAGCGTGGCGTTGGGGACGAATACAGCTCCGGCCCAATGGTGAATGAGTCCATCGGGGATGGTTTGCGTGCTCGGATTCTTGATCTGCCAAACAATCGGGTCACCGCGCTTGAGGCGCTGGACTTCCTTGGGATCCTCATCTATCCGCAAGAACGCCGGAACGCGTGCGTCCACAGTCTCGAGGTACCGATCCCAAGCGGCGAGCGTATTCTCCTTCAGTTCCGCCGCACTTACGATGGCGGATGCGCTCAGAACCAGGAGAACCGCTATGGCCGGGGGGACCCTCATGGCTTCATTTGAACGGATTGCCGCGGCGGGGTTCGGCTTCTTGCGGACCCAGCGCCTTCTCTGCACCGGCCATCAACGCTGCGATCTCGGCGTCGGTAAGTTTGGCGTCGGGGTGTAGTGGGACATAGAACCAAGGCGGCATGTCGCCATTCTTGGTTTCAAATGCAACGTCGCCAGCGTGGCGCTGTTTGCGGTCCCATTCAGAGAAGTTGAGATGTTGGCGGCCGCCATCGACATCGTTTTGCACCAGCCAGGAGACGGGCGCGATGTTCGAATACCAGGGCCACGTGGTTTCATTGCTGTGGCAATCAAAGCAAGCGCGTTTGAAGAGCTGACGAGTTTCGGCCGAATCCCATTGGGGCTCGGCCGTTTTCGCAGGATTGGAGTGGTCGCGACCATACGGCACCAACTGGATCGCCACGGCGGCAATCAACAACCACTTAATGTATTTCAAAGTTCTCTTCCCTTCGCGGCGCCGAAGCCCCTGACGCGGCCCTAAGGGCCCAGCTCAGGTGTTTCATGACCTTCAGGATATCAGCCTGAAGTGCGCGCCCTATTTCTGCGCGGCTCTCATGCGCATCATGCGATCGAGTTCTTCCACAGCGGCGCGATCGCCTCGCCAGATGGGCCAAGGAATGCGGATGTGGCCGAGCAGTTCTTTCATGCGCACGGCGTAGAGGCGGGACATCACGGTGTAGCCGGCGGCCATGCCAGTGACGTAGGATGGGCCGCTATTGGGTGCGAAGGAGATGGCTCGGAGGGCGAGCAGCATCGCGCCGGAGGCCAGTACACTTATGGCGAAGACAGTTCGCTTGGTGGCCCCGGTCGAGGCGATGCGGAACTGGAGTTGAAAGAGGGAGGTCGCGAGGAAGGCGAGAGCGGCGGGCCACAGATAGGACGAGATCAGGTAGAACGCTTTCCTGAACAGGGGCGAAGGCTCCTCCACGAACATGCCCCAGCGGATGCCGCCTGGAGGAGTGACGATCACGGCATAGAGCAAGGCCGCGGTGGCGAGGGAAAGCAACAGATTGGAACCGAGATGTTTGTTCATGTGCGAATGGGAAATAAAACGGGGACGCGAGAGCCGCGCCCCCTGGTTCGCCTGGTTCTACCAAGCTGGGCAGCAAACGAGCAGACCTTGCTGCGCGATGGCAGGGTAGTCGTAGCCGCAGTCGTAGTAGTTGCCGTAGGTGCCGCAGTCCACGTAGAACGTGCCCGGGGGCCAAACAACGATCGGATCATTCATCATAGTGCCGAGTCCTCCTTTTGAAAACCGCAGTGCCGTGCACAACACTGCTTGCGGCTCGAAGGTAAGGCCTAAGATATAGGACTCAACGCGAGTGAAATCGCGAAACCGTTGAAAATCCGACGAGAACGAACGGATAGATTCTTTAACCGATTTGCGCGACGAAGAGAATCGGCAGCGTGGGTGTCTGTGAACCCGCAGCCGGCTCGACAGTAACGGCGATGCCGGCAACATCAGCCAAGTTCAGCGCCTGACCTAAGGTGTGTACAGCGGAACCATCGGAGGTGGAGCGGAACAATCCGGCTGGCTGAGGAGCACCGCCCTTCTTAGGCAGGATCCACATTTCGTAAGTACGGTCGGCGGCAACTGGAGTCAGGTTGGCGGCGATCAGCAGCACGCCTAGTTGCGGATGAACGTAGACGTTGCCCTTGGGTGGGACAGCTTGCGCGTCGCCGAAGTTGACCTGCTTGGTTTGCGGATCTTCAAGGAAGCGGAGGGCGGCCTGCAGTCGATCGCGTTCGGCGATAGCCTGCACCAGCGCGGCCCGAGCTTCATCGCGCTGATGGCGGCGTTCGCTGGCGACCACTCCGTACCAGAGCGCGGCAACCAACATCGCGGAGGCACAGGCGGCGGCGAACCAGGTCCAGGCCATGGGCTGCACACCGACGGCGCCCATCACCCGACGCTTCAAGCGCACGGGGGGCAGGACTTCGGGGGCCTGGCTGAGCAGGAGGGCTTGCAGAACCAGCGCATCCTTCATCGCAGCTTGACACGCGGCACAGCCGCTTTCCATATGAGCGATGATGTTGCGTTTCTCTTCGCCGTCTTCGAGCAGGCCTAGTGAGTAAAGTTCGAAACTATCGCGGAGTTGGGCGCAATTCATGCGGCGGCACCCTCCTCGAGTTGATCGCGCATGGCCTTGAGTGCGCCACGGACCCACGTCTTCACGGTCCCGAGCGGCTGCTGCATGCGGTCCGCCATCTCGGTTTGGGAGAGGCCTTCGAAGTAGGCGAGTTCGATGACGGTCTTCTGATTCGACGTGAGATTCGTAAAAGCCATTTGCAGACGGCGGGCGCGATCAAGCGTGAGCGCGTGGTCCTCAATGCCGGTGAAGCGCGAGGGATGGTCGATGTCGGTCAGCTCGAGGGAGCGGGAGGCCATCCGGCCGGGAGCGCTACGCAAGTAATCGATGGCGCGGTTGCGGGCGACGGTGACAATCCAGGGGCCAAGCGCGCCTTTCGCAGCATCGAAGGCTTGAGCTCGATTCCAGATGCGGAGGAAGGTCTCCTGCGTGAGGTCTTCGGCCACACCGGCATCGCGCACCACGCGATGAATCAGAGAGTAGACCAAGCGCCCATAGCGATCGTAGAGTTCGGCCATGGCCTTGGGGTCCCTACGGCGCAACCGTTCGGCCAGCTTTGAATCGTGCTTCAGCCGCACAGCGGCCTGTGCGATCGCAAACGCCACCCACACCGGAACCAGACGCGGAAATTCTTGCTTCATGCAGAACTACGTCGCCGACCCCGCATTCGGATGCTGAGCGACACCTTCGGGGATTATACCGCTTCCCTTCCCGCGCACCACCGACCGTCGTGGCTGCAAAGTGCGATAATTCGGGCGTGGCTCGCGCTAAAGATCTGGAATCCCGCCTGGAACATACCGAGAAGCAGCTGCATCTGCTGCAACAGATCAGCCGATTCATGGTGCGCGACATGCCACTGGCGGAATCACTGAAAAAGGCTGTTTCCCTAGTGGTGGAGTTCATGAACAGTGATTCCTGCCTGCTGTACCTGCTGGACGGCAACGAACTGGTGCTGGTGGCCTCCAACGCGCATCAAGCCGATTCGGTTGGCAAAGTGCGGTTGAAGCTGACCGAGGGTTTGACGGGCTGGGTGGCTCGTGAGCGCCGGCTGCTGACGATTTCCCGCGAGGCGTATCGCGATCCCCGATTCAAGTTGTTCACGGACCTGCCGGAAGACACCTACGAGGCGTTTCTCTCTTCGCCGGTGATTGTGCGTGGACGAGTGGCAGGCGTCATTAACGTGCAGCATCGCGATCCGCACTTTCATTCGGGCGGGGAGATGGAACTACTGACCACCGTGGGAGAACAGTTGGGTTGCATGGTGGCGTTGGCGACGGCTGATCTGAAGGTGATCGACACGGCGCAAGTTCTGGATCTAGTGATGACGCCGAGCGCGGGCTCGCGTAGCTGATCCATGCGGCTGTGTCTTCTTCTGTTGATCCTGGTCCGTTTCGCGAGCGCGGCGGAGTGGAACGTTCGCTACTTCTTCGACGATGAAAACGAGACGCTGCATTTTACGGCATTCGCGTTTCCATCGGCGCAACGCGGCATCGCGGCTGGCGTGATCACGGACGCTCGCGGCTCGCACAAACCGCGGAACGTGGCGATGATCACTGCGGACGGCGGCGATACGTGGTCACAGGTCAAACTGGAAGACGAACCGTATTCGCTGTTTTTCCTGGATGATTCGGTGGGCTGGATGGTCACCGAATCCGGTATCTGGAAGACGGAAGAATCGGGACGCACGTGGAAGCGCTTGAGTAAGCACGGGCGCGGGAAACTGCTAAAGGTCTGGTTCCTGGATGCGCAACACGGTTTCGCGGTGGGTCGCGAGAAAACGGTGCTTGAAACCAAGGACGGCGCCAAAACGTGGAAGCCGGTGAAGGCTGCCCAGGAGCCAACCGGCAACAAAGATTTCGCGGTGTATTCGCAGATCGGGTTTGTGAACGCGCGCGTGGGGATGATCATCGGATCGGCGATTCCGCCATCGCGCCCGGGCTTCAATACCAAGGGTCGTCAGGTCCCGACAATGACGCTGCAACTGCAGACCTCAGATGGGGGCACAACGTGGAAAGCGTCCTCGGCTCCACTGCTGGGGGAAGTCACTGGGCTGCAGATGCGTGGGGCTACAGGCCTGGCGTTGTTTTCGTACACTCGGCAGTTCGAGCTGCTGTCGGAAGTGATCCGACTGAACTTCAACAACGCGCAGCCATCGACAGCGTATGAGGGCAAGGACCGGCGTGTGACGGATATGCGGATGTTCCCTGGGCGTGCGTTCCTGGCGGCGGTGGAGCCGCCGAAGTTGGCGGAAGAACCTGCGTTCCTACCAGGAAAGATTCATGTGCTGGAGAGTATGGATCTGCAAGCGTGGACGGAGATGAAAGTGGACTATCGCGCGGATGGGGCCCAGCCGTTGCTGGCCGGACCCGATGCCGCACACCTGTTTCTGGCGACAGATAACGGAATGATTCTCCGTTTGGAACCTTAAGCCGCAGCGCTGGCCGCAACCTCGCGGACAATTTCGTAGACATCGATCGACGCCACAAACTCGTCCACTTCTGACCGAAGCACCTTACCCGAGCAGTGCACACGCACGTTGGCCTGCACGCCCGTCGGGTTGGGGAGCTTGAAAGAGTACTGTATTGATTCGCCGATTCCTACCGGCGCACTGGTGCCAAAGCGGACACCCATGCTACTCACGTTCCGAGTCATACCCGTGACTTTCGTCCTACCCGGAACATGATGGATTTCAAAGGGGAGGTGTAACTCGTAACGAGTTTTTAGTCGTTGATCCATCATTGGTACTCATAACTGTATAGGCGAAAGGTCCTAAGTTCAATAGAACGCATCGATGCAGCAATGCTCTTTTGTACTAGTACAATTTCTGCTTTCATCGGTACTCGCTCGATGGATTTGGCGACACCTTCGAAGACGCCCGGAGCGATGCGTATCTGGCGAACGCAGTAGCCCCTCCGAGTTCATGCTCTGAAGCCGAGCTATACATCCAACACTTTCACAAAGTTGCGCTCACACTTCGTCCTCATCTTTTTCTCAGATATTTCTGAGCAAGCAGCAAGGGCCGGCGGGTGAAGAATGGGCTGCATGCGATGTCAACGATCCATCTTCCGCACCGCGCTCCTCTTGATGGGGAGCTTAACTGGGTGGGCCCAACTGGTGCCGTTTACCGGCGTCTTCTCTGAAATTCCGCTTCCCGCTCGCTATGTGGGCGCCGCTGCCGGCAATTGGGATCGGGACAGCTCGCTTGATCTGCTGGTAGTGACCGAAGACCGTCGCCTGTTGTGTTACTCAGGACGGCGGGACGGGACCTTCGCTGCCCCGGTGGCGACGAATGTCGCCGAGGCGCTGCCTCCGGTTCAGTTGCGGAGCTCCGTGCCAGCACCGCTAGTGGCCGTGGGGAACGAGGTGTTCATGGGGAACAGCCAGTGTGGTTTCTCGCTCCGCGCGACCCTGTCGATTCGGGTGAGCGGATCCGGCAGCTTTGGCGGGGGCTTTAGTACGGATGTGGTGGGGAGCGTTCCGGGAACCAATACGATTCAGACGGTGTCGGGATCGAACGGTGGGCCTTACGGTACGGTTCGGACGCTCTCGGTTACCGGAGACAGCCCGAAAGCTGTCCATGTAAACGGCGACAGCTACATGAATCTGGTTGTTCCGCTGAGTCCGGTGGGATCGCAGGTGTGGCTGGCGGATACGAAGGGCGGATTCACGAAAGGGCAGACTCTGAGCGGTTCGGAGTGGAGCAACTTTCGGGGTGCCGCCGATCTGAATGGCGATGGCCGCATGGATCTACTCTTTGAACAGGGGAGCGTCGCCCTGGGATTGGGCAACGGGAATTTCGCATTGAGCACGATCCCGAGTTGCAGGACCGGCGGCTACTCAGGACCGTGCGACGCCGGCGCGGTAATCGCCGATTTCAACCTCGATGGGCGCAACGACATCATCGTCGCACCGTATGATCCGGCATCAGGCGGGTTCGAGGCGGTCTTTCGGCTGGGCACCATTTCGGAGTCGGACCTGAACCCAGAGAAGCTGCGGATCCCGGCCACAGTTCCCGATGGCTTGATCGCGGGGGACTGGAACGGGGATACGGCGATCGACTTGGCGGTTGCTTCCGCCACGTCCATCCGGATCTACATGAACATGATTGAGACGCGCGTGATCTCCAGCGCGCAGACACCGTGGGGACCGGTGAGACGCGTTTCGAGGGGATCCTTGGCGAGCGTATACGGGGTGAACTACACGACCACCATCGCGACGGCCGCGAACCCGCAGGATCTTCCACAGATCCTGGGAGGTGTTCAACTCAGGCTGACCGATGAGAGCGCCAAACAAATATTTGCGCCGCTCCTGTGCGTGGCTCCGCAGCAGATCAACTTTGTTGTCCCGGATTCGATTGGCTTGGGCTGGTCGAAAGTGGAACTCGTCGCCACAGGCACCACCCGCACGATCGGCTGGATGGAAGTAGTCCCACTGGCACCGTCCCTGTTCTATCTGGTCACGGAGGAGCGCACCAATGCCGATGGGTCCACATCCTCTGTTCCACTGAACCTCGACGCCGCTAATACTCAGTGGAGTACCCCGATTGTGGTCGCGTTCTACGGGACGGGCTTTCAGGGTGCCACAGTCGACAACACGCGCGTGAACGTCGGATTCTCCTCACTGCAACCTCTGCGGGTCACCTCCTATCCGGGTCTACCTGGAGTTCAGGTGATTGTGGCGCAAGTGCAACCGGGGGACGTGGACTACGACGACGACGCATATGGCAGCGGCGTTTCCATCACGACGCAAGGGATCACGTCGAACGGAATGTATACGGGGTTCTGGTAGACGATGGCAACTGGCTTAGCGCTGTTCCACAGGAGGACTTCACTGAGAGATGCTCGCTCGCAGGTTGAGCGGCGCTTGCCTGACCCTACTTGCCACCGTGATGAACTGAGGGTCCGAGCGGAGAACCTGCAATTCAGGAATCACCCAGACCCAGGTCATGCTGGGGACATGCGCGGCAATCGAGGCCTGAAGAGCCTGGAGAGCAGCGGGTCGATCACCGATGGCGAGGAGCGCGGCAACGCCACCGAGACTCGGGTGTGGATGATTGGGTCCGAGTTTTTCTTCGAGCTGGAAGACTTCTCGTGCGTCACGGAGGCGCCCTGAGCGGGCCAGTAGGTAGGATTGCCACTGCTCCAAGGGGTAGGTGCCCGGCATGCTGCGGATCGCTTCCGTCAGGTCGCGTTGGGCTTCTTCCAAGCGCCCGAGCTGAATTTCAGCACGAATCAGGGACTGCAACGCTAAAGGGAAATTCCTGTCAATCAGAAGTGTTTTCTTTGACTGCGCGACAGCCGCCGCGAAGTCGCCGGCTTGAAGATAGACCTGCGCCAGCGAGAAGTTCGCGAGTCCGGAGACAGGCTGCAGTTCGACCGCAAAACGAGCATGCTGAACAGCTTCGTCGTCCCGGCCCAGCGAAGCTAGATACAACCCGTACAGCTGATGCGCGATGGCCGTATTGCCTGTACCCGAGATTGCTTGGCGAAACTCGTCATCGGCTTCGGACCACCTCCACTGCTGCCAGTAGCTGTGGGCAAGCGCGGCGTGCGCGGACGCGAGTGAACGGTCGAGACTGAGCGCCTTACGGGCGTGCAGTTCGGAATCAGCAAGAGCCTGAGCAGTGGAAGGCCCCACGTGGGCCAGGACCACATCGGCGTTCGTTCATCCGGCCCAGGCGGGCGTGAAGTCCGGTTCGATGCGCGTGACCTGATCGTAACGCTTGGCCGCCTCCATAACCTTGTCGATCTCCCAGGTGCTGGCCAGGTACTCGGCTTCCTGGAAGAGTTGGCGAGCTCGGGGATCGCGGGGCCGATTCGTACCCTTCGGCCAGAGCGAGATGCCGGCGACCAACAGGACGGATGCCGCGACGGCGGTGAAGATCCACGGTCGGCGCGAAGGGGCAGGTGGCTGCGCGACAAGAGCTGGAAGATCGGCTTCGGGCACACTGACAGGAGTCACGGGAGCAAAGAACCAGTAGCCACGCTTGGGGACGGTCTCAATATAGAGAGGCTCCCGGGCGTCATCACCCAGAGCGAGGCGGATTTGGCGGATGCAGTAGTTAAGACCGGGATCGAACTCGACCGTGGTGCCGTCGGACCACAACGCGGCCTGGAGTTCTTCACGGGTGACGAGGTCACCGGCATGCTCGATCAAAAAGGCGAGCAACTGGAACGGCTGAGGCGCGAGCTTCACCGCCCGACCGGATTTTCGCAGTTCTCCGCTGTGGAAGATGCGGGCCGGATCGCTCACCCGGCGCGTCTGCTGCTGGCATCGCCCACGCAGATCAACTTTGAGGTTCCGCTGCAGGTGGCTCCCGGGAAAGTCTGGCTGAAGTTGCAGCGAGCCGATGGCACGATTCTGGATGTTCCCAGCGAAGTGCGAACCATCAGTCCTGGCCTGCTGACCCGAACGGGCGGCATCCCGATGGGTTACGCAGTGCGGCTGGAGAGTAATGGAAGCCAGTCGGTGGTTCCCACGATTGACTCCATCTGGCTGGACGATCGCCCGACGTTCTTGACTCTCTACGCATCCGGGATTCGCGGGCGAAGTTCGTTGGGCGGAGTGCAGTGCAAGATCGGAGACACGCCGTGCTCCGCGCAGTACGCCGGGCCCGCGGGAGAGAATCTTCCCGGATTGGATCAGTTGAATCTTGAGCTACCGAAGTCCCTGCGCGGGAAGCGGCTGTTGGACGTGCAGATCACCGTGGATGGTGTGAGCGCAAACGCGGTCGCCATCGACTTTCAGTAAGATCGGCCCATAGAGCTCAATATGGGACAATTAGAGTCTTGTGTTGAGCCGCATTTCCGTGCACGGGGCACGGCAGCATAATCTCAAGAACATCAGCGTTGAGATCCCCCGCAATTCCTTCACTGTCATTACCGGATTAAGCGGCTCCGGCAAGTCCTCGCTTGCGTTCGACACGATCTACGCGGAAGGCCAGCGGCGCTATGTGGAGACACTGTCGCCGTATGCGCGGCAGTTTCTCGATCAGATGGAACGGCCCGACGTCGATTCGATCGACGGCCTGAGCCCGGCCATTTCGATCGAGCAGAAGACCACCAGCCGCAGCCCGCGTTCGACGGTCGGCACGATCACCGAAATCTACGATTACCTGCGCGTGCTGTTCTCGGCGGTCGGCACGCCGTACTGCCCCACTTGCAATATTGAGATCGCGCAGCAATCGGCGGAGCAGATCCTGGAACAGGTGATGACGCTGGGCGATAAAGAACGCGTCATGATCCTGGCACCGATCGTGCGGGGTCGCAAAGGCGAGTACAAGAAAGAACTCGACAAGTTGGCGCGGCAGGGCTTCGTGCGGGCGCGCATCGATGGTGTGCTGCGGGCTCTGGACGAAGAGATCACGCTGGACCGGCGTAAGAACCACACGATTGAGGTCGTGGTGGATCGGTTGCTGGTGAAACCGGAAATTGAAGCTCGGCTGGCGGCGTCGATTCAGACGGCATCGAAGCTGGCGGATGGGCTAGTGTTGGTCGCGGTAGTGAATGGCGACGAGCGACTCTATTCCAGCAAGCTGGCGTGCCCGAACTGCGGGACGAGCGTGCCACAGTTGGAGCCGCG
>CANIIC010000094.1 GCA_947467395.1 Bryobacterales bacterium | reverse complement strand
CGGAACGTGTTCTTCGGATTGTGCTTGGCCAGGGTCTTCGTGATCGCCGCCGTCAGCGTCGTCTTGCCGTGATCGATGTGACCAATCGTGCCCACGTTACAGTGCGGCTTACTGCGATCAAATTTTTCTTTCGCCATGTTTCATCACTCCGGAAAACAGTAAAATTCTGGAGCCGTTGACCGGGATTGAACCGGTGACCTCGTCCTTACCAAGGACGCGCTCTACCATCTGAGCTACAACGGCCAAGTAAAACCCTGCATTTGGCTGGGGTTTCCCGACCGAACCCGCCGCAGAGCCGTCGCGGCATAGGTCGGGTACAGACCAGTGTAGCAGGAGACGGGGCGTGGGTTCAATATCGCCCCCCTGCGACACCAAATTCACTGCCCGAACCATAGCACCGGAACAACATAAAAGGGAGGTGCGTAAGGATGGTGGACAGGGAAGGATTCGAACCTTCGTACCTCGCAAGGAGGGGCAGATTTACAGTCTGCTGCCATTAACCACTCGGCCACCTGTCCGCAAATCGGGAAGGGCACTCATTCGCTGCGCCGAAGCGTGCAAGCGAGTGACTGAAGGCCAGTATAACACCACCGAACCGCAGTACGCTCGTTCCCGTACACTGAAAGTTGCCCCGCCCCGTTACGCTCTCCTTCGACAACGGCCCCAAGCCAGACGTTACCCCGTTTGTTTTAGACCTGCTGGCTCGTCATCAAGTGAAGACAACGTTCTTCCTCATTGGCGAACGCGCGGAGACACCGGAGGGTATGGGCCTGGCGCGGCGGGCGTTGGCGGAAGGTCATCAGCTAGGCAATCACACGTACTCCCACAAGACACCACTCGGGTTGTTATCACCGGAAGAAGCGTTGCAGGAGTTCGATTCGACTGCGAAGATCGTCGCAGCGGCGGGCGAGACAAAGAAGCTGTTTCGTCCTTACGGAGGCGGCGGCAAGTTGGGTCCACACCTAATGCAACCGGCGGTAGTGAATCGCATGGTAGCCGAACACTACACGTGCGTCGTCTGGAGCTGCGTGCCCGGCGATTGGCGCGATCCAGAAGGCTGGCTCGCGCGAGCGATTGAAGGCGTGGAGACGGCAGAGTGGCCTTTGGTGGTGCTACACGACGTCAGCATGCCCGCGATGCTGCACCTCGAAGAGTTCCTGCAACATCTGCGGTCGCACGACTTCGAGATCCGGCAACAGTTCCCTGCCTCCTGCACGCCGATCATCGATGGGAAGATCGTTTCCGCACTAGACGGAATCAGTAGCTAGGCTTCAGTCGAAGCGCGCTGCTGCGCGACCCACGCATCATAGCCGCCCGTGAGGTTCGCAATGTCTTCGAGGCCCGCGCGTCGCAGGATGCTGCTGGCAATCGAGCTGCGATAGCCGCCTTTGCAATGGACGACGGTTAGCTTCTTGGGATCGATCTCTGCGGCGCGCTGTGAAAGCTGTCCCAGCGGGATCGAAATCGCCCCGGGAATCGAGCCGGTTTCGAACTCACCCGGCTCACGAACGTCGATCACCACAACATTATCGGGCTCGGCCTGCTGAATTTCTAGAAACTCCTGCGCCGTGATCTGCGGGATGTAGGCGAGTTCGAAGCCACCCTTGATCCAGCCGCCGATGCCGTCGGCCAGGTAACCCGCGACATTCTCGACACCGACGCGCGCCAGACGCAACTGCGATTCCCGAACATGTTCGGGATCTTCACCGGAGATGATGAGCTGCCGGTCGAGGCCTAGGATCCGTGCCGCCCACGACGCATATTGGCCGGTCAGCGCGATATGCAAGGAGCCGGGCACGTGCGCGACGGCAAACTGCATCGCCGGACGCGTATCGACGATAACTGCGCCTTCGGCCTGCAGTTTCAGAACATCAGGCGCGGAAAACGCCTGCAGTTCCGGAAGGTCTTCGAGCGGCACCGCGCCTTGCCGATTCAGCTCGACTTCCTTGGCGAAGTACTCAGGGCGCGGAGGCAGGTGATCCGTGAGCAGGTGCACGAACTCCTCGGGAGATTGCGCGAGCAGCGCGTAGTTTGTCAGCCGTTGCTTGCCGATGGTCGATGAAGCCTCGTTGCTCATCTGGCGGCCGCACAACGAGCCGGCCCCGTGTGCCGGGAAGACTTCGGTCTCGTCGGGTAGCGTGAGCAGCTTGTTGTGGAGGCTCTGATACAACAACTCCGCGAGTTGTACAGGCGTGTGCGTCGGAGAGAGGTCCGGGCGCCCGACGTCACCGATGAATAAGGTGTCGCCCGTAAAGACGCATTTCGGTTGTGCGGGCGCATCGAGGTCGGTCAGGACGATCGAGATACTCTCGAGCGTGTGACCCGGCGTGTGGCGGAACTCAAAGTGCGCCCTACCGAAGGTGATCGTGTCCCCATCGTGCACCGGCACGTGCGTAAAGTGAGCGCCGGATTCGGCACCCAGATAGATCTTGGCTCCCGTACGCTCCGCGAGTTCGCGATGGCCGGAGACGAAGTCGGCATGCAGATGGGTCAGGATGACGTGCTGAATCCTGGCACCGAGCTCTTGCGCGGCATGCAAATACAGGTCGACATCGCGCTGCGGATCGATGACCGCGATGAGTCCCTCGGACTCGACAATGTAGGACGCGTGCGCGAGGCACCCGAGATAGTAACGATGGACCTGGACTGACATTCAGCCCGATTATTGCACGGGCTTCGCGCCCGCAGCGGGCTTGGCTCCGGCAGGTTTGGGCGGCGCTGGAAGAGGGGCGGCGACCGGGGTGGCCCCGAGCTTCACCAACAGGTCGGCCGTATCCTGATGCACGTCGACGCGAGCGCCTGCGCGGCTGTTTCCGCCGTTGCGGCCCATCGCGTTGTCGATCGGAACCTTGCCTGTGTTGTCCTTGGCGTTCGGGTCGGCACCCTGTTGGACCAGGAACGTAACGGTGTCGTTCCAACCCCAAAACGCGGCGGCGTGCAGAGGAGTCTGGCCGCGATTATCGCGACCCATCAATTCCCCGCCCTTGGCCAACAGGATCTTCAGCGTGTCGATGGAGCGCTGCGGCGTGTCCGGGGTGTCGTAGCGGCCGCGCGTATCCGCGTCAACCGAACCCATGCCTGCGGCAGCCATAGTCGGCGTGATACCGCGAACCTGTGGCAGGTTCGGATTGCCGCCGTGTTCCATCATCAATCTCACGGCAGGCGCGTCCAGTCCTTTGGCAGCGCGCAGCAGCGCCGAAGCCCCGGTGGTCAGCAACTGATCCACGCCGCGGTCCGCGCCGACGTTGCGAAACGGCGGCAGAATCTTCAGCTGGATGTTGGGATTCCCGCCCCGCTGCAGCAGCATGTCGATGATCTCGATACACTTGGTTTCGTCGAGCGACGGGGAATCCGCACGACCGCCGCGCGGCAGCGTGTTCACGTCAGCGGCAACATAGAGCGGACTCCGTCCCCACCAGTCCCATTTGTTCACAGCCGCACCAGCTTCAATCAAAACTTTGCTGGCGTCGAAGTGCATGTTCTGGATCGCCATGATCAAAGGCGTCACGCCTTCCGGATCTGCTTTGTTGATCTTCGCGCCGGCCTTGAGCAGGTGCTTCAAACAATCCACGCAGCCCTCGCGAGCCGCATAGAGCAGGGGCGTCAAACCACCATAAGAGCGATACTGCGCGCGCGGTTCGGCGGACACCTGCGCGGCGTTTTCGTTGATCATCGCCTGCGCATTCGGATCCGCCCCGGCGTCCAGCAGTAGCTTCACCATGTCCGGTACATTCTGCGCGGCGGCCCACATCAGCGCGGTCTGATCCTTCTGCGTTTCTTTCGCGTTCGGATTCGCGCCCTTGGCCAAGAGCAGCTTCGCGGCCTCCACGTTGGTGCTACGCGCGATGACCATCAACGCAGTCTGCCCATCGAAGTGCACCGCATTCGGATCGGCCCCCGCATCCAGCAGAGCCTTGATGATTTCCGTGTTGCCGACATTGGCCGCTTCCGCCATCGGCGTGACACCGAAATCGTTCTTCACGTTTACATTCGCCCCGGCCTTGATCAGCCGTTGCACTTCGGCGACGTTGCCTTCATGCACGGCCCAATGCAGCGGAGTGGTGCCATCGGTCGCACTGCCCTGCCCCCAGGCAGAGACGCAGGCGACGGCGAGAATCAACAGAGTCCGGCGCATCGTTAAACCTCGGCGAACTGCGACGTGCTGTCGGCGAGCTTGTCCATCTTGATGCCGCTGCGATCGAGGACTGTCAGCAGCAGGTTCCCCATCGGCGTTTTATCCGCGTACTTCAAGTGCTGGTTGCCCTTGATGCGACCGTTCGCACTGCCGATGATCGCGGTGGGCAACGGGTAATGATCGTGGGCGTTGCTGTTGCTCATATTGGAGCCGAACAGGAACAGCCCGTGATCCAGCATCGATCCATCGCCATCCGGCGTCTTCGCCATCTTGTCGATAAACTTCGCCATCACCTGAGTGTGATACGTCTGGATCTTGGCCAGCTTCTCAATCTTGGCCTTGTCGTTCTGATGGTGCGAAATCGGGTGGAAACTGTCGGGCACGCCGATGTGGTTGTAGGTCATATTGGAGACCTCGGCCGCCATCATCATCGTGAACACGCGCGTGAGGTTGGCCTGGTAGGCCAGCGCCATTAGATCGAACATCAGGTTCAGGTGCTGATCGAACTGCGCAGGGATACCCGCGGGCGCGTTCGGCAGGTCCATCTTGGCCGCTTCGCTCTTCTCCATCTTCTCGATACGGCGCTCGATCTCGCGCACGGTTTCGAGATAGTCGCTCAGCATGCGCTGATCGGACGAACTCAGCGTGCGGCGAAGATCGTTGGCCTCTTCCTGCACCAGGTCCAAGATGCTGGCGTATTGCTTCGAGATCATCTTGCGCTGGTCAGCCGTATCGCCCACGCCGAACAGACGCTGGAATAGCTTGCGGGGATCGTTCTCCATCGGAAGCGGCGTGGACGGCGTGCGGAAGGAGATGGTGCCGGAGTAGCTGCAGCCATAGTCGCGATCGCAGGAGCCCCCGCCGCCGCGGGTTTCTGTGCAGACTTCGAGGGACGGGAACGGTGTCTCCTGGCCGATCTGCTGCGCGATGAGCTGGTCAATGGTAGTGCCGCCCCACGGGTCCTGCGTCTTGCGCGGAGGGATCGCGTTCAGCCAGGTTCCCGGACTCAAAGCATGCACGGGAGGAGCGATGGCGGCCTTGTTTTCCAGGTTGCTGATGATCGTCAGATACTTGCGATGCGGCTCCATCGCCTTGAGGATCGGCGGCATCTCGAAGTCGCGGCCTTCGGTAGCCGGCGTCCACTGATTCATGATGGCGCCGTGCGGGAAGTAGATGAAGCCCGCGCGAATCTTTGGTGCTGCCGCGGTCTGCGCCAGCGCCGTGCGCGCCGGAATCATGGCGTCCAGCAGCGGCAGTGCCAGCGTCGCGCCCGCGCCCCGCAGGAAGGTCCGGCGATCCAGATGTTTTTTCGAGATGAACATGCGATGTCTCCTGTCTACCTTGCAGCAGTCTGCTTTGTTTCGATTGCGGGAACTTTACGTTTCTGGAACGGGTCGCTCTGCACGATCCCGATCACCAGAGAAGAGAAGCGATTGTTTTGAGCCGCGGCATCGCGCACAACCTTGCGCACCGCAGCCATGTCGTTGTAATCCGCGCGACGGCCTAGCGCGTAAGTCATCAGCCGCTCGGTCGCGGTCTGCAGGAACTGGCGCGGATTCGCCATCAGCGCTTTGCGAAGATCGGCGGGACCGTTGACCGTGCTGCCATCCACCAGCGTGCCGCTGGCGTCGATGAGCGTGTCGGCCCACTTGTCTTTCTTTCGCCAGGCACCGACGGCATCGAAATTCTCCAGCGAGAACCCGAGCGGGTCCATGATGCCGTGGCACGCGTTGCAGGTGGGATTCGCCCGATGCAGTTGCATGATCTCGCGCACGGTCCGAGCCTTCTCACCGTCCTTGTTTTCCTTAAAGCCCTCGACACCGGGAGGCGGAGCGGCAGGCGGCGTGCCCAGGATGTTTTCGAGCACCCACGATCCGCGCAGCACCATCGAGGTGCGGTTCGGATACGACGTAACCGTCAGCATCGCGCCCTTGCCCAGGATGCCCCAGCGATTCGGATCCTGAAGTTTCACACGGCGGAACTGTTCGCCGCGAATGTCGCGCACGCCGTAGTGCGACGCGAGCCGCTCATTCAGGAACGTGTAGTCGGCGTTCATGATGTCAGCAATATCGCGGTCCTCGTCAACGATCGATTGCAAGAACAACTCCATCTCACGCTTGAACGCGG
The DNA here is from genome assembly GCA_947467395.1 of Bryobacterales bacterium. GTDB lineage: Bacteria > Acidobacteriota > Terriglobia > Bryobacterales > Bryobacteraceae > Palsa-187. Next base: position 9,158 of record CANIIC010000094.1, on the reverse strand, counting down.
TGCGGAGGCTGTTGTCGAAGTTCGGGAACAGAATGACGTCCGGTTCGGCCTTGTCGATTTCGCGCAGGCGCAACCACTCAAACGCGAAGTTATCGACCAGCGATTTCGCGCGCGGCGCTTTGAGCATGCGACGGACCTGCTGCTCGAGCACTGCGTTGTCCTTCAGCTTGCCCTGTTCGGCCAAGGCCAGCAATTCGTCGTCAGGGACAGATGACCACAGGAAGAACGACAGGCGTGAGGCGAGTTCTACATCGCTCAAGCGATGGATGGAACCCGGCTTCGCGTTCACGGGATCGGTTTCCGCGCGATAGAGGAACTTGGGGCTCCCGAAGATCGTCATCAGCCCGGTCTGGATTCCAGTCTCGAAGTTGCCCGTACCGCGACCTTGCCGGAAGAACTGCATCGGCGCGACCAAGTCCTTCTCGGTCACCGGGCGACGGAACGCCTTGCGTGCCAGGCTCGCGAAGATTTTGTTGGCGCAAGCTTCTTCGTCGGCTTGCGAGGCAGGCTTGCAGAGGAAGATCCTCGCCCGATTCGGAGTGTCGACACGCGCGCCCGTCGGATTGAAGGGTCCATTGACGGTCAGCGCCGCACCAGCCGCTCCGCCACGTCCGCCGAAGGCAGCGCCACCGCCTTGGCCGGGCACCAGCGAGTACAGACCTTGCTCACCTTCAATCGCGCTGCGCATGGGAGTCGCGACACCCACGCGATGATAGCCGGCGGTGACCTTCACACGGCCCGTGAGCGGAACGCGTTGGCCGTCCAGCGTCACGACTTGCGTATTGTCAGCCCCAGCCGGAGCACCCAGCGGCGCAGGAGCAGCAGCACCGCCGCGTCCTCCACGACCGCCACCTGCTCCGCCGAAGCGGAATTCGTACTCGCCGTCAAAGGGGAACAACTGGTCGACTAGCATCGTCGCGCGAGTACCCAACGGCACCCCATTACGAGCCGTCGGATCACCCGTCACGCCGCCACGCAGTGTCACCAATTGCGGACCATCCGGCGGAGGAGTGCCCACAGCCTGGATCGTGACCACACGCGCCGCGGAAACGTACTGATCAAGAAACGCGGGCGAGACTTTAAGAACCGCCGCGATATTGTCGAAACCGTCGCTGACGTCGTCGGTGGGCAGCAAAGCCGACGCGTCCACGCGCACACCCAGGATGTCTTCAATCGCGTTCGCGTATTCAGTCCGGTTCAGCCGATGCAAGGCGACCACGGAAGGGTTCGGATTCACCGCGGCGTAGTTGTCGAGCGAGGTTTCAAGGTAGTTCACCATCGCAGTCACCGCCGCGCGGTCAGGTTGAGGAGCGCCCGGGGGCGGCATCATACCCGCACGCAGTTTGCGCGCCGCCTTCTCCCAGATTTCCGCGTTGGGCCCGACATTTGCGAGATCCAGAGTTTCCAGTGCGAGATCCGCGGTACGGGTCTTCGCATTGTGACAACCGATGCAGTAACGGGTAACTAGTGCTTTGTGCGGAGCCACGGTAGCCGCGCTGGCAACCGTCGATTTTGCCGCAACCGCCTTGGCCTTCGGAGCCGCCTTCGGCGCAGGAGCCGCTCCCGTTTGCGGAGCCGCACCTAAGTACATCGCCAGAGCCAGGCTGAGCGCGGCCGTCGGCGCCGCAATCAGAAATGTACGCATGTTCATCTTCAAGCTCATTCCTTTGTACGACCCGCCCCTTAAACGATCCCGCCCACTTCGCGAACATGGCCCCACATGCCACGGTATGCGTTGTGCATGAACTGCGTGGGGTCGCCCCATTCGGCTTCCCATGGCTTGGCGAGCCCCTCGCTCAACATCTCTTGCGGGCTCTTGCCCTGACGAAACGCCTTCAAGTAGGCGTCGCGTAATTCGGTCAGGCGTTCGAAGGAATGCTGCAGGTCGGCCTTCGTGATGGGGTTGCCGCTCGCGGGAACAATCTTCGTCTCCGGCTTAGCGATCGCCAGCAGCGCCTTCTGCGCATCCACCATGCCGGAAATCCACCCAGCCGTCGTCCAATCGAGCACCGGGAAGCGGCCCGGTTGCACCATATCGCCCACCATCAGGATGTTCGCGGTGGGGAAGTGAATGTAGATGTCGCTGTCGGTGTGGGCTTGCAGTTCGTAGCCGTATTCCACCGGGTGTCCGGCGAAGTCCAGTTTGCCGGTGGTGTAGAAGGTTTCGCTGGGCTGCGCGATCTTGGGGAGCGGCGTGTATTCGGTCTTCGTCCACTGCTGGTCGATTTCCGTGCTCAGCCATAGACGGGTATTTTCGTGTGCGATGATCTTCGCGCCGGCCTTGCCCAGGGCCTCATTCGATCCCGTGGAATCGTAGTGCCAGTGCGTATTGAACAGCACCTTCACAGGCTTGTTGCCCGAGAGCTGCGCGACCTGTTTCAGGACGTCGGCCGAACGCTGCGGGGAACCGCCGTCGACCATCAGACATCCGTCCGCACCTGTCAGCAGCAGTACGTTCGAGCCGCCGCCAGTGATCAGCGTGAAGTTGTCGGCCAGCTTGGTCGTGGCCAGTGGAGCTTGTGCCCAGCCGGGCTGTCGCAGCCCAGCGAGCGTAGCGCCGCCGAGCAGCATCTTCAGCGTGCCGCGACGGCTCAACAGAGGATTCATCAGGGATCGCACCGCCTCAATCTTACTACGCCGCGCATACGCAGCGAAGGGGCCGATCCCCGACTCTTCTAGTCGAAATTCAGCAACTTACGCGCAGTGTTCGTTGAAGGCTTCCACCAGCAGCGAAGCGATCTGCATGGGATCGCGGCGTTCGATGTCGGCGCGGTGCAGCATGTACACCGGCTTGCCGTTCTTGAACAGAGCCATCGAAGGGGAGGACGGCGGAAGTCCGTAGCCCGCCAGAATCCCGCGCAAGTGGGCGGTGGCTTCTTCGTCGCCGCCGGCGAACACCGTGGCGGCCTTGGTCGGGCGAGCCTTCGCTTGCAGCGCCATGCCGACGGCAGGACGCGCACGACCGGCCGCGCAGCCGCAAACCGAGTTCACGACAATTAGGACCGTGCCATCGGTTGCAACGATGCGGTCGACGTCTTCAGGAGTCCGCGTTTCTTCTACTCCATGGCGGGTAAGATCTTCGCGCATGGGGACAATCAGATGTTCAGGGTAAGGCACACCCTGATTCTAGCAACTCGGACCTTTTTTGTCGCTATTGCTCGACGTTCTACTTTGCCTGCTTGCCCTTGGTCTGGGGTGCCGGCATCGCCGGCATGGTGGCGGTGCCGTCCAGCTTGAAGGTGTACAAGCGCGTGGGACCCGTGCCTCCGCGACCGGCAATCACGGAGACGTACTGCACGCCGTCGAGCGAATACGAGATCGGCGTGGTCACGCCCGCGGGCATCGGGGAGGATTCCCAAACCTTCTCGCCCTTGTCGGCAGTGAGCGCGAGCAGCGTTCCGTTGCCCGTGGGCACAAACACCAAGTTCCCGCCGGTCGCGAGCAAGCCCGCACTGAAGGTCTGCTGCACGCTCCAGCGCGCGGTCTGGGTGATCGGATCCCACGCCTTCACGAAGGTTCCTTTGTTGGCGATGCGAGCCCCTGCTGGGGACTGACCTGCAGCGAAGTCGTTCATGTCGACTCCCGAAAGCTGCTTGCCCTTTTCCGGAGCATAGGTGGGCGTCGAATGATACATGCGGGAGTTCACCGAACCCGGGATGTAGACCAGGTTGGTGATGGGGCTGAACGCCATGGGCTGCCAGTTGTGGCCGCCGCCGGAGCCAGGAGCGATCTCAACAGTAGTCCCGTTCTCATAGCGCACACCGGGATTCTCGATGGGGCGGCCGGTCTTCAGGTCGATCCCCTTCGCCCAATTCACTTCGGTGTAGGGTTCGGCCGAGATCAACTTGCCCGTGATGCGATCCAGCACGTAGAAGAAACCGTTTTTTGGCGCCTGCATGATGACCTTGCGGGTCTGTCCGTTGATCTTGAGATCCGCCAGCATCAGGGCTTGGACGGAGGTGTAATCCCACGATTCGCCGGGCGTCGTCTGGTAATACCATACGAGCTTGCCGGTATCGGGCTTCACCGCGAGGATCGAACAGAGATACAAGTTGTCGCCGCCGCCGGGGCTGCGATACTGGCGATTCCACGGCGAGCCGTTGCCCGTGCCGATGTAGAGCAAGTCGGCGTCGGCATCGTAGGCCATGCCGTCCCACACGGTGCCGCCACCACGGACGTTGGACCAGTCGGTTCCAATCCAGGTCTTTGCGGCCTCGCGCAATTCCGGAGTTTCGTAGCCCTTCGCAGGATCAGCGGGGACGGTGTAGAAGCGCCAAGCCTGCTTGCCAGTCTCCGTGTCATAGGCGGCGAAGAAGCCACGCACGCCGAATTCTGCGCCGGCGGTGCCGACGATCACCTTGCCCTTCACAATGCGCACAGCGCTGGTGATCGTCATGTCGGTATTCGGATCGGTGACCTGCGCGGACCACACTTCTTTGCCCGATTCGGCATCCAGCGCCACCAGCTTGCCGAAAATCAGGCTCGCATAAATCTTGCCGTTATAGATGGCGACCCCGCGGTTGACCGCCCCGCAGCACATCCCCGGACGATTCGCTCCCGTGCGCGGCAGTTCAGGATCGTACTTCCACTTGTACTTACCCGTGCGCGCGTCAGCGGCGGTGATCACGCCCCAGGCGAGGCTGGTATAAATCGTTCCGTTGGCGACGATGGGCGTGGCTTGGATATTGCCCTGTGGCGCGTCGATGTCGGAAGCATACGCTAGCCCCAACTTCGCGATGTTCGTGCTATCGATTTGCTTCAGCGGACTGTAATGTGTTTCCGACTGGTCGCGGCCAACGGTCAGCCACTCTTCGGCAGGCGCTCTACGGAGAAGAGCGGCATCAACTTTTCGCGGCGCCTGCTGAGCCAGCCCAGCAGAAGCAGACCACATCAAGTAAACCGTTAAAACGGACAAAACGGCATGGCGGAAGTAACGAGGGGTACCCATGGTCTATCTCCAAAAGACTTACCACTATACACCCTAAAGGTTTGCCACAGATTAGGCCGATCAATTAGGGCGCTCCCTAGGAGCAACTAGGGCTTTAAACGCAGTGACTAGGCACCCCATCAGTCCTATTCTGAACCCGGGGCTTGGTCCAGCAGATCAGACTTAAGCCTCTATTTGGCACTAGAAAGAAGGAGCCCGCGTGAGATCTAGCCGACTCAACCGCAACATACTATTAGGAGTTTCCCTCTTGGGGAGTAGTCTCCTGCCAGCCCAGACCGCAGCGGATGGGACCGTCCCTGTGATCGTCCGGTTCAAGTCCCTGGCGAACAGATCTGAACGAGATGAGCGTGACGCCGTCGAAACCAATGGCGGCAGGTTCAATAAGTCCTTCTCCATCATTAAGGCAGCCTCGGCGCGCCTGACACCGGACTCCATCGAAAGACTGAAGAAGCACGGACTGGTGGAAGCCGTCGAACCGGACGTACAGATCCGCGCCCACGACGCCGAACTCGACAACACCTGGGGCGTGAAGCAGGTCAACGCGGGCCTGGTTCACGATGCAGGGAATAAGGGTACGGGCGTGAAAGTCTGCTTGCTGGACACCGGTGTGAACACCAGCCACCCGGATATCTACCTGAACTACAAGGGCGGCTACGACTACGTGAACGGCGATGCCGACCCTTCCGACGATAACGGTCATGGCACGCACACGGCGGGCACCATCGCCGCGATGATGAACGCGGCGAATGTCCGCGGCGCGGCTCCGCAGGTCGACCTCTACGTTTACAAGATTCTGGATGCGTCCGGCAGCGGCTACGGCAGCTCGATCATCTCGGCTCTACAGGAATGTGTCCGCATCGGCGGCAAGGTGACCAACAGCAGTTTCGGCGCCAGCACGGACCTGGGTTCCTCGGTAAAAGCCGCCTACGATAGCGCCAAGGCCGCAGGGGTGGTCAACGTCGCGTCGGCCGGCAACTCCGGCGCGGGCACCAATACCGTTGGATTCCCCGGACAGTACAGCTCTGTCATTGCAGTGGCAGCGACCGATAGCGCGAATGGCTGGGCGTCCTTCTCCAGCACCGGGCCGGCAGTGGCTGTCGCCGCTCCGGGCGTATCGATTCTTTCCACCTACCTGAACGGCACTTACGCGTACATGAGCGGAACGTCCATGGCGAGCCCGCATGTGGCTGGCGTGGCGGCCCTGGTGATCGCTTGCGGCATCACCAATCCGGATTCGGTCAAACAGCGTTTGACCAGCACCGCATTGGACCTGGGCACGGCGGGACGCGATGATTACTATGGTTCGGGCCTCATCCAGGCAGACAAAGCGGCCATGAACTGCGGCAGCACGCCGCCACCCCCGGCTCCGACTCCGGTTACCGACCTCGCCGTAACGGCTGTCACGGCTCCGGCCTCGGTGAATGTGAACACCGGTGTTTCTGTAACCGTGCAGATCAGCAACAAGGGCAACCAGACGGCCTCGGGCTTCTCCATCTCGCTCAACGACAACAACGTGTACGTCAGCTCACAGGCGGTACCCAGCCTGCCGGCCGGAGCGTCCACGACCCTGACGTTCGCATGGAGCAGCGCGAACGCGGGTACACACACGCTGGCTTCGGCACTGGCGCAAACCGATGCCAACACCTCAAACAACACCGGTTCCACAGCAACCCAGGTAAAGCAGCCCTCTACGTCAACAGTGACTTCCAGTGCCCGTGCCTACAAATCGAGGAACAAGCGCTACGCAGACGTGACGTGGTCAGGAGCAGCAACCTCGCAAGTGGTGATTACGCGCACGGGACCTTCGTCGCGCACGATTACTACCTCTAACGATCGCTCCTATACGGACTCGCTGCCTGCAGCCGGAACGTATACCTACAAGGTGTGCGAAACCAACGCGGGCGCCTGTTCAGCGCCCGTGTCGGTAACCATCTACTAGCCGGGAACTAGGCGCGGCTGCGCTTCTTGAAGGAGGACGTCCCCTTGGGGGCACCCTTCGAGGAGCCAGCCGACTTGGTGAATCCGTGATACCAGGGGCGCGCCGCAGCAACCTTGCGCTCCGGCACCCGATCCTGAGGTCCACGATGCCGAGTATCCGGCCGGGCCGAAGGGGAATCGTTAAACGCCGGAGCCGAAGAACCCTTGGCTTCGCGAGGAACATCCGCAGTCACCGTCCGCCGCTGAAGTTTTACCCCCATCAAGCGTTCGATTCTGGCGATCTCCCCACGTTCACCCTTGGTGCCGAACGTAGTCGCCGTGCCCTGCTGCCCCGCACGACCCGTACGGCCCACGCGATGCACGAAGTCTTCGGCAACCTGCGGCAGGTCGAAGTTCACCACATGCGCGATGCCATCGACGTGAATGCCACGAGCGGCAACGTCCGTAGCAACCAACACGCGATAGTCGCCGTCCTGGAAGCCCTTGAGCGCCTGATTGCGCTGTGCCTGGGTGCGATTGCCGTGAATCCGCGTGGCGCTTGCGCCCGCGCGAATCAACTTCTGCGCCAGACGGTCGGTACCATGCTTGGTCTTGGCAAACACCAGGAAGGAGCCGGTCTCTTCGGCCAGCATCTTTTCGAGCAAGCCCAATTTGCGATCCTGATCCACTTCATAGAAGTGCAGGTCGACGTGTTCGGCCGGACGCGTGGTGGAACCGATTTCGACGCGCACCGGATTCTTGAGGTACGACTTCACCAGCTGCGCGGCAGCCGGTTCCATGGTGGCCGAGAAGAACATCGTCTGACGTTCTTCCGGCAGCACGGCGAAGATCTGCTTCATCGTGGGCAGAAAGCCCATGTCCAGCATGCGGTCGGCTTCATCCAGAACCAGAAAGCGCGTGGTGTTCAGGCGAACCAGCTTGCGCTGCAGAAAGTCCTGCAAGCGGCCCGGAGTCGCGATGATGACCTGCGCGCCCAGCTGCTTGATGGAGCGCAGCTGACGCTGTTCATTCGCGCCGCCGGTCACAACGGCAGAGAGAATGCCGGTGCCCTTGCTCATCTTTTGGAAAGTTTGGTCGATCTGGATCGCCAGCTCGCGGGTCGGGCTCAGGATCAGAGCGTTCACGCCAGGCGTGCGCTCCTTAATCATCTGTTCGAGAATCGGCAGCAAAAATGCCAGCGTCTTGCCCGTACCGGTCTGTGCCGTCACGACGACGTCACGTCCTTCCAGCGTCGGAACGATGGACTTGGACTGCACCGGAGTGGGAGTCGTCAGGTTGTTGAATTTAAGGTTGGTCTGGAGAGTGGGAGATAGATTGAATTCTGAAAAATTGTTCATTAGTTGGGAACTGCGTGAAATCTGCAGTCCAACATGGGGGAAGGAAGCGGATCAAACGACTTATGAGTCTAGTCTACCGCACCTTCCCCTGTTCCTGCCGGATGGCGCCTACTTCGGCAGCGGTACGGCGATCATCTTGAACGGAGCTGCATCCTTGCCCTTCAGCTTGGCGTCCGTGCGGTAGTTAAGTTTCCCTTCGATAATCCACGCCATGCCTTTGGTCGCAGTGACGGCCGGAGTGCTCTCGAGGCCTTCCTTCAACGTCACGACCGTGGCATTCGAGCCCTGGAACGTGAGGATGTCCATCTTGCCCGCGTTTTCCGCCAGTAGCAGACGCTTCGAATCCAACGAACGCATCCCGTCGGGACGATCCAGCGCGCGCGACAACTTCAGATCTTCTACCTTAGTCGCCTTTCCATCTTTGCCCAGCGGCAAACGCAGCAACTTACCAGTGGTGACGCTATTCACGTACAGCGTCTTTTTATCTCCGAACGCAAGACCATCGGCACCCGCCAGCTTGTCGTCCTTCGCGGCCACTTCCATCGTGGTCGCGCCCTTCTTCAGCAGGAAGATGCTGTTGAGGCGCGTGTCGGCGATGTAGGCGGTGCCGTCTGAAGCGATCGCGATGTCGTTACAGAAGGCGCCCTGCCCCGGCAATGCGTAGTCTTTCTTCGGAGCGCCGGTCTTGAGGTCGAACGTACGAACGGCGGTCGGGGTGCCCTTGCCATCCAGGTTGTTCGAGCACACCCACAGGCTGTTCGACTTTTCATCGGCCAGCACGCCGAACACTTGATTCAAGCCGCCGGTGCCGGGCTTGATCCACTCCTTGGCATCCTTGGTGCCCGGCGCGATACGCCACACGTTACCCTGGCCCACGCTACCTACAATCAACGTGCCGTCCTTCATGGACGTGATGCTTTCCGGGTACAGCTCTT
>CANIIC010000093.1 GCA_947467395.1 Bryobacterales bacterium | reverse complement strand
CCACTCATAACCTGAATGTTACGATAGTAGAAGTGGCCCGGCAAACGATTTCGCCCGGGGTGCGTCTATCCCCCAGGAGGCAGTTTTCCACGATGAACATGCGCGCTTGGTTCCGTTCGACTGCAACGATGGCGATCGTTGCTGGATTGACGTTGTCTTCGGCTCAGGCCCAGTTGAAAGATTTGGTCGCGGAAGAAACTGTACCGGCTGAAACCAGCATGGCGCTGCGGGATCGCGTGACGCAATTCTTCGGCTACCACGTGGGAACCGCGAATCGTCGCGCTATGGACATGGTGGCGGAGGACACGCAAGACTTCTACTACCAGTCGCAGAAGATGCAGTTTAAGGACTTCAAGATTGAGAAGATCGAGTTCACGCGCGATCAGACCCGGGCGAATGTCTCCGTGCGCGCTACGCGGAACTGGGACATCCAGTCGCAGCCGACCCTGGTCGATACACCGATCGCCACCACCTGGCGAATCGAGGACGGAAAGTGGGTATGGTACCTCGACGCGAAAGACGTGTCGACGACGCCCATGGGAATGTCGGACTTCCTCGGTGCCACGGCCGCCGCGAAGAACCCGACGGGTGGACTGTTTGAGTTGAACCCGGACGGGACACCTAAGATTCCTGCGGATTTTTCCTCCCCAGACCGCCTGATGGCGCAAACGCAGAAAATTCTCAAGCAGTCCGGGCTGGATAAGTCCGAAGTCGTACTCACCTTTGGCGAGGCTGCGACCAACCAGTTCACGTTCCAGAATGGGTTTACCGGCGATGTTCTGCTGGAACTGGCCGGCTCGCCCAGTTTGCCGGGATTAAAGGTGTTCGTCGAGAAGGCGAACTTGCGCGCCCAGGAAAATGGCATCATTCGCGTACAGTACGAACCACCGTCTGCGGACGCCAAGGATTTCGTGGAGCCTCAGACATACTCGCTCAACTTAGTCCTGGAGCCGTTCAATCAGATTTTCCCTATCAAGGTCACGGTGCGTCCCCCGGCCGCAAAGTAGTTCTTTGGCCGTTCGCTTGCCTCTAGCTACGTCGGAGGCAAGCGAACTTGATCACCATCAACCGAAACGCTGCGGATACGGCGTTAAATCCCTTGGCGATGTCCCGCCCGGCGTCGCTCTCAAATTCACAGAATTCCAGCAATTCCTTCGCGCAACAGTTAGTTTCAGCGCTCGAGGGGTACCTGTCGCAACACACCGACGCGTCTCATATCGACATCGCGATTGATGCACAACCGGGACAGAATTCTGGCACCCGACAATTTTTGGTCACGGTGCGAGACAGTCCGGCGCTGCCCGTGATCACCCCCCTCCCCGCGGCACCCGCTCCAGTCGTCAGCTCGAAGTTCGCTACGCAGCCGACCGCTGTTGCGAATAGCGTCAGCCCGGTGCCCAGTGCGCCGGCAGCAGCCGAGGCCGGTCCGCCGATCACCAGTGAGACCGACGCCTACTGGGCCCTGGAGCCGAAGGAAGTCCAGGCGCTTCGCACGATCCAGGACTACAAGGAGCGTCATGCCAAGGCGCAGGACCTGATCCATCAGGGCTTCAGCATCGACTCCGACATCATGGTTTATGGGGACGATCCCTACATCACCATGCGGTATCGCCAGGACATGGGATATACCTGGATCCCGGCGGCCGGCCAGCCGAACATCCCCGTCGCGCCGGGGCTCAAGTTTCCGGGCTTGCCCAGCTACGACCCACTGCAGCAACCGCCCGGATCTATCAAGGTTTCCACCGATTTCGTCAAAGGCTTCGAAGCGACCATCCCATGCGGCGGCGTCGCCTGGATCAAGAACGCATAAGCCTACAGAATTCAATCACTTCTGGATTGAACTGACGGGTAGGGAAGATTTCCGGCTCTTAGCATGGGCCAGAGGTTCTTCCCATGACAACACCGCATAGTCAGCCCGTAGTTCCCGCGCAGCCGAAGCAGGATTACTACAGTTTCAGCGAACTCGCGCTCTTCAAGGCATACACTCGCGAGACGTTTCGAGCCGCGTTTGGCGTGCAGGCTCCGCCGTACGATCCCGCGCGTGTAATCAAGACTTGGTTTGATTCGACGGTCGACACCACGGATCCGAACAATGTGGCCCTGTATAAAGTCATCTCGCGCGATCAGAGGGGTCAGTGGGGCGTGCGGCAGATGGTGTTGGCGGCCAGTGAAGCCGCTTCTGTCAATCTGCCCGGCTCGGTGATGTACCCGGACTACTCCATCGCTCCGACAAAGGCGAACCGCGCCGGCACGCCGGTGTGGCCCGATTCGATGAGCCTGGAGTCTGAGGCTCGCGCATTGCTGCAGGAGTTGGGGCTGCCGGAACTGGCGCTGAACGATGAGGGTCGCGGAAGCATCATGCCCGTCGAATATGGTGATGATCGCCGTCGCGTGTGGGATTTCGTCTTCAAGAGCGTTTCCTACAACGTCGGTGCGATGCTGAACAACAAAAATCGCAACGGTGTGGGTGCGCCGGGCCGCTGGGCGGTGAGCGACAAGATCGAGTGGATCGCCGATCCCCCGGCTCCCACGGGCCTGGATGATCCTCGTTCCCCGCGCGATCTGCCGGTTCGCGATCTGTTGCCGAATGAGAAGATCGTCACCACGCTGATGGGCGCTTCCATCGGCCGTACAGATCGCATGCCGCCGCTCACAGACGCGGGTGGGCAGTTCACGGAAGCCGATCGCAGCATGCTGCGCGACATCTTGCGCTTGGTCTCCCCGCAGTAGTTCGCACAAAAAAGAGCGGGGCAACCCGAAGGCTGCCCCGCTCTCGTCTCGTTCTGACTTCAGGCTTACGGTCCTGCGACAACGGCCGGCAGCAGCACCGGATTTCCAAAGACCACCTGACCATTGTTGATCACGGCTACCGCTAGGGGCTGATCCACGCCTGTGGGCGAACCCTTAGGGATCGTGAACTCCACGTAGTACACGCCGGTTGCACCGGGCAGGTACTTCGCGGGTTGCGCCGGCATGCCGGCATTGTTCACACCCACGATGGTCTGCAGGTTCACGGTTTGCGTCTGATTCGGCAGTCCCGGACTATTGGTGACCAAGCCAGGAGTTGTCTGGCCCATCCCGGTCAGGATGATCCAGTAGCTCTCACCCGTGACAGCCGGGTTGCTGGGCGTAATATAGCTTCCGTCCTTGAGGCGAATCACCGCACCGTAGGTTTTGTTGTTCGGACCCGCGTAGGTGAAGATGCCGGGCTGGCCAGCCAGCACCGGAACACCAGCCACCGTGTTGGTTTGACCGTTGACATTGATCACGACCGTCGCAGTTCCCGGCGTGGCTTCGCACGGAACCTGGAAGTTGATCTGTTCTTTGCCGTTCTGATTCGCGACAGCCTGAATCGGTGCCACGAAGTTATTCACCGTGATGGAGCGAATCGGCCCTAAGCTGTACGGCAGCGGACCGAAGCCCGTTCCATTCAGGACGCCTGCAACTCCAGGGGCAAGGCCGGTCGCAGAGACCGTCACAAGACCGCAAGGCACCAGTCCGGTGGCCCCGCTCGCCGCGTTGGTGAACATCGTCGAGGTCAGGTTGAGACCCGCCGGGATGGACGTCACCGAGCCGGACGCCGTGAAGGATAGGTAGCTTGCCGTCACCGTCGTCGTACCAGGGGTGCTCCCGGCCGTCACGGTAGTTTGTGCGCGACCCAGGCTATCCGTGGTTGCGGTAACCGGATTCACCGAACCGCCGCCGGTCACCGAGAAGGCGACCGATATGCCGGGAACCGGATTATTGCTGTTATCGCGAACAACAAAGACCATCGGGTTGGCAAACTGCGCCCCAACGGTCGCGGTCTGTGCACCGCCACTCGACAGCGAGATGCCGGAGACGATCACTTGGTTGGTCACCTGGAACGTCACGGGAGCCGCGCCTTCCATGGCAACCCGCACCGTGATCGCACCGGGCGTCTGGCCCAAGGTCAATCGGGCACTCACGCGACCGTCGGCAGCCGAGGTGGTCACTACTTGGCTCAGCGTCGCCGAACCCTGCGTAACCGTCCAGACCACGGGTCGTCCCGCGACGCCGGATCCACAGTTATCGCTTACTCGGGCGACCAGCGGCGCGGCCAGGAGCTGACCCGCAGTACCGACTTGGTTATTGCCTGAAATGGAGCTAATCATTTGCGCAGTACCCGGCGCAATGGTGACGTACATCTGCGCCAGGCGGAACTCGCCGACCGCGATCGCGATCGGCTTCAAGCTCCCGATGTCGCCGATATCGCAGGTGCTCTTAAAGTCGCAGCGAGAAATACCCAGGTTGTCTCCCAACGTGTTGTTGACGCAAGTGCCGGGTCCCGGTAGCGTGAAGTTGTTGTTGTCGGCGATGCGGAGACCGACGTTAGGAATCGGTTGACCGATCTGCGGGAAACGAGTGGCGATGGTTTGCACCACGAAGAAGTTCTTCACCACGTCGCCGCGACCGATGGTCGTACGATCAGGCGTTTGCACGCTGGTCGTGGGTGATCCGGATTGGTTGCGAGGGTCCAACTGAATCACGGTTACCGTGAAATCCACCGATCCATAGGCGGATTCCGCTCGTACGATGTTTGCAGCCACAACGTCAGGGTAAGGAACACCCTGCGAGAAAAAGCTGGTGGAAGCAAGTCCGTCTTCGTCAGTTTCAGTTTGCAACTCGACGGTTACGCCGGTCCCCTGAATGACGCTGAAGGTGACGGGAACACCCGCAACCGGAACACCGTTGGCATCCACGACTTTCGTCACCAACGGAGACCATTCGGGAATCGGCGAAAATTCCTTGACCACCTGGCCGTTCCCGCTATAGACGGACATGAGGTTCGGACCAGTTGCGCCACCTCCGCCGCCAGCGCCAGGAACGGTGATCGTAAAGGTGGTGTTCGCACCACCGGCCGTCACGGCGACAGTATAAGTGCCAGGGGTATTGGGCACGACGTAGCCGGTCTCGGCATAGCCGTCGGATGTCGTAAGGGTGCTGGAGTTTGACAGAACAGCGTCCGAAGAACTGCTCGTGAAGGTCACTGGTTGATTGAACACCGGCCGACCCAGTGCATCCGTCACGCGGAACATCAGTTTCTTGGCGGCACCGCCGCTGGTCAGCAACTGGTTGTCGTTGAACTTCAGGAAATTGATTGCGCCGGTCTGAGCGGGGATCGCGACGTAGCGCAGAACACCGTTCGTCAATGTTGTGGTCGACTTCACGCTCACGGTGTTATCGGCCAGCGAGATACGCTTCAGCGAGACCTGCGACTGATCGTCCGTGATGACGTAGAGGAATCGCGCCGAAGGGATTTCGTTAGAGGCGACCACGGCGTACACCTTGTCGGCAACGATGGAGTTGTTCAGGTTCGTCGCAACACCAGACAGAGGGGAGGGCGTAATTTCGTACAAGGTCTTCGCGCTCTTTTGATAGACGAGCACCCGGTCATTGGCGACGACGAAGACATCGTCAAAGATGGGAGCCGGTATGGTGAAGCTGAATGGAGGCCATTCGGAGAGGTCTCGTTGCGCGGTGCGGAAGGATTGGAGGGAACGTCCCACGGCTTGCGGTGTGAGGTTGATGTAGTAGGCGCGGGTTCCATCCGGAGTGAATTTGATGCGGTCCGGCGTGCCGAAGACGGAGAAGACTGCGGCCTGTGACAGGTCTGTCGGGTTATATTCGCCGATACGGTTCGCGCCCGTGACGTAGATTTGGCCAACCGGGGAGACACTGATCGTGGTGCCGAGTGTCGGCAGATCGGTGCGGGTACCGGCGGTCATGGTCGTCAGGTTGAGCGTGGTAATTGCGGAAGTGAGTCCAAATTGCTGCAGTAGATACGCTGTTTTGCCATCAGGGCTTGTGGCGATATCGGAGGGAGTCCCTGTTACGCCGAGGTTCGTATTCACGATGGCGTTGGTTTGGGTGTCGATAATTTGTAGCGAAGCACCTAGTAAAATCAGGTATTTTCCGTCCGGCGTGATGAGAGAACTTTTGAATGGTCCGGTGAGATTGTTGAGCGAAGTAAAGCTTTGGAATTGTGCGTCGATCACCTGGATCGGTCCATCGCTCAGGAGGTAGAATTTCTGCCCATTGGGGGTAACCAGAACGCGGTCGGCGTTGTTCGGGCCGAAGGTGTCGAGATCTGCGTCCAGATCGCTGGTACCTGCCAGATATCCGACGATGCGATTGGCACCGGATCCGGCTCCAGGGAGCTGTAAAAGGTAGCTAGTGCCAGAATTTTGGCCAAAAGCGGTGATCGTTACGGCTAGGCACACCAAGAAAAGCTGGGTGAGTCTGCGTGGAAGCATGAATTGACCTCTCGGGTGAGGGATAGGACGCGGGCGGGACACTGTCTACTGTATCACAGGAACTAGAGTCGTGGTACTGAAATCACGAAGTTAAATGACAAAAGGGAGGAGCCGAAGCTCCTCCCTTTTGGTTGTTGCTGGTTCAGCGTTCTTACTGATTGAGCGCTTCGCCGTTCTGGTTGGTGCGCTGAGTCAAGGACGAGTTCTTGTCCAAGATCAGGCCCAGGTAACCGACGGACATACCGTTGGTCAACGGACCCGCACCCTGCGGAGCGATGTAGGCAAACGCGTGGCAGTACTGGAACTGCGTCTGCGCAATCATGTAGCCCGTGAAGCCCGGAGCTCCGACGAGGCCCCACTGCGAGCTGCCCGTGGACAGAACGTAGGTGAGGGTTTCGCCAGCCAGCACTTCCTTCGTACCAGGGCAGGTGCCCGGCGAAGTGGTGTTGGTGCACTGGGTGGGAGGAGCAGTGGTCGTGCTCAGTGCCGGATAGAACCAGAACTGAACCGCGCCCTTCTGCGAGGTCTGCGAGAAGCCGAACGTGGAGCTCGGCAGAGCCGACGTATTCGCGATCGCGATACCCGTGTCGTAGGCGGAGTTGCCCACGGCGGCGTTGGTCACGAACGGGAACAGCAGGTTGCAAGCGCACTTGGTCAGGCTGAACAGGGTGCCGTAGTTGGAGATGCCGTTGCGGAAGCGCGGCGTCGGCAACGTGGCGGAAGCCACCTGCCAGTTGGAGTCAGCAGCGCTCAGGAACGGAGCGAAACCACCGGCAGCGGAGGCCGTCTTGAACGGTTCCGGCAGGTTGCTCGCCAGGTTCGAGGTGTAGCTCACGGTCACCGGCACGGTGAGATCTTCGATCGACGTGGAGTCGGAGAAGACCACTTCGTACACAGCGAGGAGGTTGGAACCAATCGTGCCAGAGGTGGCGAGAGTCGTCGTGTACAACGTCGCGTCGCTACCATTGGCCGTCGTGGTCACCAAGCGAGCCTTACCGGTGACGACACTGGTGCCCGAGCGGGTCAGATCGACCGTCGTCGGCACAGTCAGCGTCAAGCCGGCCGGCACGTCACGGAACGATACAACCAGGCGCGTACCCTGCGACGCCAAGCCGGCCAGGTTCAGGCCGTTCTGGGTCGGGAACGTGAGGTTGTTGAAGCCGCTTTCCGAACCATACGCGAAGCTCGGAATGTTCTGGCTGGTGTTCGCCGGAATGGTCCAGGAAGAGAGGCCCGTGTTGATGCGATACGCGCCCTGCTGGATGGAACCGTTGGTCGTCGTCGCCGAGTAGTTACGAACCTTGAACGACGATTCGAAACCTTCGGTGAACTTGACCGAACCACCGTCACCCGTGGTGCTGTTGCACTGCACGAAAGTGCCGGTGCCCGCAGTCACGGAAGGACCCACCAAGCCGCGCTGCACAGCAGCAACGACCTGCGACGGGTTGTTGATCGCGATGTTCGAAACGTTCACGTTCACATACATCGTGATGGTCTGCAGAACGAAGCCGGTGCCGAGCAGCGGAGCGTTCGCGCGGATGTTCGTGAAGCGCAGGTAACGATGCGCCGGAGCGTTGTTCAGCGTGCCCGGAGGATCGAACGGAACGCCGGCGAACACGAGGATGTTCGATTCAGCGCCCGGCTGCGGCGAAGAAGCCTGACGGCCCTGGAACACGTTCGGGTGGCCAGCGGTACCGTTGTAGGTCTGCGCGGGGGTCACCGAAACGCCGGTTTCCACGGTGATGGTGCAAACACCGGGGCCGGAGGATGAGTTGTCCGGAGCATACGTCGGTCCCGGGGTACCGCAAGCCAGCAGCGGGGTCGGGCTGGCGCCCGTGTTCGGCTCATCAACCAAGAGCAACGCTTCGGTCAGGTTGCCCGACAGAAGACGGCTCGTGATCTGAGTGCTGAGAGTGATCGTGAAGTTGACCTGGGGAACGATCGAACCCTGCGCCGTCGGCACGCCGCCGGTGCAATCGAGAACGAGATCGCCAACCAGATCCGAGAACGATTCCGACCGGATAACCGGGGGAACGCCCGCATTGGTGGTACATGTGGTGTTCTGCGCGCTGGCGGTGCTCGACATACCCGTCAATAGGGCTGCGAGGCCAAACGCGTAGAACAGTTTACGAAATTCTGCCATTTCCTTCTCCTTGTAGATTCTGAACTGTGAATTGATGGAAGTTCTCTTTTTCAACCTGAGCCTCAATCGGCTGCTTCGGACTCGAAGCAGGAGCGTGATTCCGTCGGCTGTGCCGCTGGTTACCGCCCGCTTGTGTGTTAAAGCTCACTTTGTTTGACTTCTCTTTATACAGCTTTTGTGCTCGCGGGATTCACTTTGTAGGAAACGCCGCTAAACCTGACTACTATTACACCCTGGACGCAGTCAGCCTATAAAGTACCACTCCCCGCAAGCCCCTGTCAACAGAAAAGGGGATAGCGGGACTTGCAGTTGCGTCGAAACGCCCCTGCCCGGCCACGTAGCCGTATCTCATAAGTAGACTACAGCTGATAGTGGCTTGCAAGGGGGTAGCTCGTGCCTGCGGCTAGAGGCGGACGAGTTCGCCATGGAGGGCCATGAGGACAAGATCGAGCGCCCGCAGGAGGTCCGCTACGGGTTCCAGGTTGCCCTTTTTTCCAAGCTGCTCCATCTGCAGTGCCACCTCGACTGCCTGCCGGGCCCCAAAGTTGGCGACGGCGCCCTTGAGTCCGTGGGCCGTTCGCTCGATTCGGCCCGCATCCCCGGCGGCAACGGCAGCCTGGAGTTCGGTCATAAGTTGCGGGTATTCCTCGATAAAGAGGCCCGCGAGTTCTTTTAGCAAGTCTGCGTCGCCGCCTACGTGGTCCATCGCGGTCGCTTTGTCGAGCACGGGACCCTGGATTTCTGGTGTCATCTCCTTGGTCTTATCGGCAGAGTTGATTTTTTTCTTACGGGTGTCGCTTTGCTCCGCCACAAGGCTACTCGCTGTGATATCGTGGAAGAAGTACGTCGTTTTTCTGACGTCCCCACCGCAGGGCCACCCTAGCTCAGTTGGTAGAGCGGCTGATTCGTAATCAGCAGGTCGCCAGTTCGATCCTGGCGGGTGGCTCCAGTCCTTCCTTACACTTACACTTCAGTTTTTGCGGGCGTGTGACCCGAGCCGCGCAGCATGGCGTAGTAGTAGCGGCGGAATTGAAGCGTAGCCCGGTCGCTCTCTACGCTTCGTTCCAGTGCACCCGGCGGGATCTCAGACGGGGTCGAAGACTCGACCACGGCCTGGTCTTCCTTGATAATCCGGCGGTTCGCCTTTCTGAAGAACGTGTCCAGCAAAGGCATCTTCAGAAAGTCACGCGAGCCAACCACAATCATGCGAGTGCGGTTACCCCCGCGCGGCACGCAGATTGCGTGGATGCGGAAGTGCTTGCCGGGGATGGGAATATGCAGCGCCATGACGTTGGGCCGGTAGAACTCCAGCATCGCCTCGCTGCGAGCGCCGTCCAAGCGTGCCTTCGTACGCCCACCGAAGGGTGTATCTTCCCACTCGACATGCATCTTCGATTTGGGCTTGAGCTGCGCACGCATGGCGCGGCCGATCGTGCGACGGTGAACGAAGGGCAGATGCGGCGAGTCAAGCATATTCTCCATCGCTCGCGTCCAGTGGGCGTTCCATTCCTCAACCAGGACCACCCGAGCCACGTCGTCCCGCAGTAAGCCGTCGGGAAGCTGTGGCTCCTCGGGCGCGGTGGCCCCAGCCGCGGTATAGACCCAAATCAATCCGCCCAGTTCCCGGACAGGGATCGGCGTGGCTGCCAACAGTTCCCGCCGGGCTTCCGGATTCAACGGGACGTGAGTGCAAGAGCCGTCGCCTTCAAACTGCCACCCGTGAAAGGGACATTCGAGACAACCCTCCGGAGTTACTTTCCCCAGGGACAGCGCGACGCCACGATGAGGGCACCGATCCAGGAGTGCATGCACGGAGCCGGTCTTGCTTCGAAAGAGAACAATCTTTTCGCCGGCCAGTTCAAACTGGATCGGCTGGGTTGCCAACTTGATGGACTGCTCCACGGGAGACCACACATTGGCGAAATCTTTGAACATACGGGCCAGGCTCTCCAGCCTTACTTTTCCGGGAAATAGAAGAGCAGCATGCCGCGGCCGACGCGTTCGGTCGGCTCGGTGGCATCGATCCAGCTGGGTTCGTCATCGTGCAAGCCGTAGCGACCCGACTTCCATTTGGTGATGCTGACCAGATTCCAGCCGGGCATGGGGCGGAGAGGGTCCAGATTGGCCAAGGGCGGGAACTTCACGGCATCTTCCGAAATAAAGTTCGACGGGGAGAACGCCACCACGCGGGCATTCAGTTCGCGGAGACGCTCGGCCGCGCGGTCATAGTCCTGACCCCAATCCAGATCCGAATCGATCAGGATTTTCTCGGGATGCCCCAAGGCGAGTTCGTTGAAATAGGCCAGATAGTCCGGGTGAACCCACAGCGAAGAGAGCCCCATCCAGGCCAGCAACACCACCACGATGCGGGTCCGGTTGGGCTGCCATTCCAGAGTGTTGCGAACACCCACCGCCGCGATGATCGCAAAGAACGTGATCAAAGGAAGCACGTGGCGGATCCCAATGTTGATCCGGCTTGCTGCACCGACGGCGAAGATCCCGAGCGAGAAGCCCACCAAGATGGCCACGGGGACACTCTTCATGCGCCAAGCCATCACCAACCCCAGCCCGAGCAACCCCAGGAATCCCAGGGGGAGTTTGAAAAGCAGTGCTGCCGGGTAGTAATACCAGAAGCCCGCAGGACTGGTCTGCCCGAATAAGTAGGCGGTGTGTCCAATGTCGTTGTGGTGCATCACCTGCCCGATCCCGTCGAACAGCTCGGGGAACGGCACGGATGCGGAACCCGTGAGCGGAGACGGCCCGAACGAGAAACGATAGACAGCCCAGACCACGAAGAAGGCAACCACGGAGCCCAGCAGCGCCGGCAGCAGGATCGAGCGCAGCACCGTCCAGGCCTCCCCGATGGCAGGCCGCCTCACGACCCAAAACAAAATAAGGCCAAAGAACAGGCTGGCAGGGTAGAAGGGCAGGAAACTAAACTTCGAAGAAATCGCTAACCCGATCATCAGGCCCCACACTGCACCCATGCGGAGGCTGGGGCGTTCCAGCAACATCAACGTTGCCAGCAAGCTTGCGGTGCAGAACGCCGTCAACCCCATATCTGTGGTTGCAACACCGGCATGGCCGAGCACCACCGGAGTGAAACTAAAGAGTGCGACTGCGATCACAGCAGTCTGCCGATCGAAATATCGCTTCGCCCACAGATACACGACGGCGCAGGCGATCCAGAAGAACGGGAGATTCCCCATTCGAGCGAAGGTCAGCGTCGCCAGGTAACTCGAGGAGCGATGCAGAATGGTGGGGCCTTCGGTCCACATCGTCCGCTCCCCCCAGCTGTGCGCGCCGTTTAGGTGCGGCAACCACGCGACCATGATTCGCGTGAGCGGTGGATGCTGCGTTTCGTAAGAGTACCGGGCGAAATCCAGGTATTCCATGCCACACGCAATGTGCGCTTGCTCGTCCGTGGTGCGGCTCAGCGTGCCGTAGGTTGCACCGATCCGAAGAGTGGCCACCAGGACTAGAAGAATCGCCCACAGCATCGCGTTTTTGCCGATCCGTTGGAGTCGAGCGGCAACCCCGGGCGCAGGAGTCGCGGCCGGGACAGACGAGGACCGCGCCGAAAGTTTTTCTTGGGTAGCCATGAATTTCGCGCGATTTTCTGACCAGTTGGGTCGGACTTATTTTACAAGTCGCATGGGACAATGTACAGTAAACCCCGGCATGCGGAAAATCGGTTTCATTCTACTCCTGGCAGGCTTCGCACTTCTCTCCGCCCACCAAATCTCGTTTCACGCTTCCAGCGATATCGGGCGCCTGCTCACCGAAGGGCAACTGATCCTCGGCGGAAAAGCAGACCAGATTCTGCACACCAACTATTTCTCTTATACCGAGCCCACCGCGCCGTTCATCAACCATCACTGGCTGACGGCCGTGCTGTTTTTTCTGCTAAGCCAGGGCCTGGGGCTCGCGGGTTTGAACGCGGTGTACGTGGGGCTGGGGGCCCTGGCGTTTTGGATCTACCTGCGCGAAGCGGAACGCGAAGTAGGGCTCGGGTTGCCTGGAGTCTTGGCGGCGCTGGCATTACCGATGCTGGCACTGCGCAACGGGCTACGTCCGGAGATTGCCAGCGTGGTCCTACTGGCCGTCTTCGTGGCGATTCTGCGGGGCGTGCGCAGCCGCCGCATGGGAACCGCGTGGCTGTGGGTGCTGCCTGCCGTGGAACTGTTGTGGGCGAACCTGCATCCTGGCTTTGCGCTGGGGCCCGTCATCTTCGGGTGCTACCTGATCGGGCTGTTTCTGGAAGATCGAGCCAGTGAGTTGAAGACCTGGCTGGCTCCGTTCCTGGTGACGAGCATCAGCGGCATCGCGAACCCGAACGGTTTGGCGGGCTGGTTACTACCGGCAACCGTCGCGAACAACTACGGCATGCCGGTGCAAGAGAACGAAGCTCTGTTCAAGCTACAGAGCTTCAGCACCACCGTCTTCATTGAAATCGCACTGGTCGCGTTCGCCATCAGCGCGTTTCTTGCGTTGCGTAAACGTGCACGCACGGATTGGGGCCTGCTGTTGTTTGCCATGGGCACCGGCCTCGCCACCCTGCTGTTCTTCCGCATCTACGTCTTCTTCGGCAGCGTGGCTCTGCTCTCCATCTGCGCGAACTGGAGAGCCTGCACCAAGGAACGACTGCCTTCGAGCATGGTTTGGATCGGAGGCATTATCGGCGCGCTGGTGAGCATGACGATGCTGAGCGCGAGCTGGGCTTCGTTCGGTCTGGATGAACGCATCGGTGATGGCGATCTGGCGGGGTTCCTGCGGATCAACAAAGTGGACGGCCGGATCTTCAACAACTACCAGAGCGGCGGCTACTACATCCATCACTTCCCGGGCCGGAAAGTGTTCATCGACAGCCGCCCCGAGGCCTACACTGCGAGCTTCCTGCAGAACGAGTATCTGAAGGCCCTCGCCGATGACGGCGCATGGAGGATACTGGTGGCGAAGTACGATCTCCGGGTGATCGGTTTCACGCAGTTCAACAGCAACGAAGGTGAGTTCCTGGTGCGACGTTTCCGCGACCCCGATTGGGCGCCGGTGTTCCTGGGAGCCACGCCTGTGCTGGTCCGCCGACTGCCGGAATATCAGGCGCTGATCGACAAGTACGCTCCGCGCGCTCGCTGACGCGCTACCTTAACAAGAATGAACACGACTGAAGAGTTCCTCACTGAAGAGGAGTTGCCCGGAGGCATTACCAAAGTTTCGCTGCGCGGGCGCATTGACGCTTTGGCTGCAGGAGCCATTGACTTGCGCATGAATCTCATCGGAGGAACCTGCAAGCGCGTGCTGATCGACCTGGAAAACGTCAGCTACGTGGCGTCGCTGGGCCTGCGTTCCATCATTGTTCCCGCGCGCACGATCCACGGACGCGGGGGCAAGATGGTGCTGTTGCGTCCGCAGAAGTTCGTCGAAGAGATCCTGCGCGTCAGCGGCGTGGACACGATTGTCCCGGTCCATCACGATCTGGACACCGCACTGGCGGAACTGAACGCCTAGCGGCGCTTCCAACGATCCGCGAGTGCGGCCAATTTATCGCCCATCGACGGTTTCGGCGGAGGCGGAGCGGCCGGACGTTTCACCGGCGGTACGGGTTTCGCGCCACCCGGCGTCTTCATCGAGAGCGCGATGCGCTTGGTCTTCGTATCGACGCTCATCACGTGCACCTGCACGATCTGGCCGACCTTCACCACGTCGCTGGGGTCCTTAATGTAACGATTCGAGAGTTCGCTGATGTGGACCAAGCCGTCCTGATGCACGCCCACGTCCACGAACGCCCCGAATTTGGTGACGTTGGTGACGACACCTTCCAGCGTCATGCCTTCCTGCAAATCGGCGATTTCACGCACACTCTCTTTAAACGCCGGCGCCACGAACTTGTCACGCGGATCGCGGCCGGGCTTGCGCAGTTCTTCCAGAATGTCGTTCAGCGTGTAGACACCCGCAGCCAGACCGCTCTTATCGACGTTGGCCAGCAACGCGGGCTCCTCGATCAACTTTTGCACGGGAACGTTAAGGCTCTGCGCGATCTGTTCGACCACAGGGTAGGACTCGGGATGCACGGCCGTGATATCGAGCGGTTGTTCGCCACCGCGAATGCGCAGGAAGCCAGCGGCTTGCTCAAACGTCTTCGGGCCAATGCCCGGCACGGCGTTCAACTGGACGCGCGACTTGAAGCGGCCGTGCTCGTTACGGAACTCCACAATCTTCACCGCAGTGCGTTCATTGATGCCCGCAACATAACGTAGCAGCGCCCATGACGCGGTGTTGAGATCCACGCCGACACGGTTCACGCAGCTTTCGATCACCGCTTCGAGCGACTTCAACAAGTGGGTCTGATCTACATCGTGTTGATACTGGCCGACGCCGATGGACTTCGGGTCTACCTTCACCAGTTCCGCCAACGGATCCTGCAAGCGACGCGCGATGGAGATGGCGCCGCGCACGGTGAGGTCGAGATCTGGGAACTCCTGCCGGGCGATGTCGGAAGCCGAGTACACCGACGCGCCGGATTCATTCACCGTCACGCAGAAAATCCCGGTGAGGCCTTCCTTCTTGAGGAAGTCGCGCACGAAGGAATCCGTCTCACGCGATGCGGTGCCGTTGCCGATGGCGATGGCGCGCACGTTGTGTTTCGCGATCAGCGCCTTGAGCGTTCGCTCCGAACCGGCCAGATCGTTCTTGGGCTGGAACGGATACATCACGTCATGCGCGAGGAACTTGCCGGTATCATCCACAACGGCGAGCTTGCAGCCGGTACGGATGCCGGGATCGATACCCAGCACGCCCAACTGTCCCGCCGGAGCGGCCAGCAGCAGGTTCTGCAGATTCTCGCGGAACACCTGGATCGCATCTGCATCGGCGCGCTGCTTCAACTCCAGACGAATCTCGCCGGTAATGGAGCTGCTCAGCAGGCGTTTCCACGCGTCGTCCGCCGTGAGGTTCAACTGCGCGGTCCAATCGCCCGGCTGCTTGTGGATGCGGTTCTTGATGATGTCGAGCGGGCGCTGCGGATCGAGCTCGATCAGGAAGTACAGGACGTTTTCGGCTTCGCCGCGGCGGATCGCCAGCATGCGGTGGGAAGGGATCGCCTTCACCGGCTCGCGATAGTCGTAGTACATCTTGAACTTCTGCTG
>CANIIC010000092.1 GCA_947467395.1 Bryobacterales bacterium | reverse complement strand
GACCACGCGAATCGCCCCGTCCGCCCCTCGCCGAAACTACTTGCGGCGGCCCCGAGCGACGAGCAGCCCGCCCGACACCAAAGCGATGCCCGTGGCTACGGAGTTCGCGTCGATCTCAGGCACGTTTACACCGGCAGCCGCGAACAATGCCATCGCCAAAAACGTCACCAACATTCCAAGAATCTTCATTGATTCATCTCCTCCGAATTTCTGCCTTTAGTACAGGTTCAGGGAGGTTAACAGCGGACTTGGTTTTCTGGATGGAGCATCCGTACTGGAGGACATCGAGCGCGGTTTTAGAACTCCCTACCAATACTGCCACTGTCCCGACGAGAGCACCCAGGCGGCAAGCAGTGCGTTGGTAAGGGCGTGAGCAAGGACAGCCTCCCCAATGCGATTGGAGACGCGAGCGGCGAGGGCAAAGATGAGCCCTGCGAGAACGCCAGCGAGCCACCGATCACCGTGCAGCAGGCCGAAGGCGATCGAGGAGATCACGACGGAGAACCATCCGGCCTGGCGGAAGTGGACGGATTCGAAGTCGGATGAAGCAAGGCGGCGCATGCCAAAGCCACGGAAGGCCAGTTCTTCGGCGACTGGAACCGTGGTGATGGCGGCGAGGGCGCGGAAAACGATCCAGAACGCGCGGGTGAAGGAATCGGTGGCAGCCAGTTTGGCGGGCATCGCGGCGGAGGGGATGGCCTGCCACTGATCGAAGCCGAGCCATAGGGCGAAAGTAGCCAACCCTGCGGCGATACCGATCCAGCCACAGCGCCAATCGAGCCTGGCTAGTCGTGCGCGGAAGATCCACAAGACGCCGGCGGCGGCAAAGAAGCGGGCGGCATAGAGCCAGTCAAAATCCGCAGAGACCGCACGAGTAAGCATGCCGGTGGCGAGAATGGCGAGGAACGGCAACAGATAGGCGGCGGTAGGATTGTCGCCGTGTTCGACGACGATGCTTTGGCGAGGGCGAGAGTGCTGGACGAACCAGGAGAGCCGGGGAACCAGAATGGTCATACCAAAGGCGACGGCGTTGAATGAGATCCAACCAGCCTGGGAATGGAAGCCGCCAGCGGCAATATCCCGAGCCCCGGCATCGCCAATCAGCAGGAGCGCCGCAATGCGAACGGCATTGAGCAAGTACAAAGTGAGCAGCCCCGCGGGCACCAGAAGGTAGGCACGCGGGAAACGGAACTCGCGGCGGTACGCCCACAGCCAGGCGACACTGAAGACCAGCATTAACCCGATGCCTTCCAGCCCGGAACACTCTTGACTGATGATGACGCCGAAATGGCGTCCACGAATCATGTGTTGCGACGCATCGGTCCTGAGGGTTGGAATGATGGGCCGTAACAGGAACTGGACGAGCTGGAATGTCAGTTCGGCAGCCGACTCCCACATCGCTTGACTAAGATGGACGGCGTAGACGCCCAGGCCCGACACAGCCGCCGCGAGCCAGGGAGCAGAACCGGACTGCGTGAGCAGGGTCCGCCAGAGGCCGAGCGGCGCGTAGGCGAAGGCTAGCGAAGCTACGGCGATGGCACCCGATAGAAGCCACGCGGCCGCCGTAAGATCCGTGGTGGAAGAACCACCGTAGAGTCCGGCGGAAAAGACCGCAAAAGCGGTGGCGGACGCAGCGTGGAGGCCTACCCAAACCCAGCGGATCGGCCCAACCTGCTCCAGGAGAAGACGAAGGTTCAGGCGTCCTTCAAGTCCGGCGAACGCGGCGAAGGCCGCTGCGAACCCTACCCCGAAGCGGAGGATCCAGGCTCCGGAGGAACCGATTTGTCCGGCGAGGCCGGACCGGCCGGCGAGGCTCGCGCCATCCAGCCAGGTGGTGGCAGCAAGAAGTTCCAGCAACAGGAGCAGTCCGATACCGACAGCTGTCTTCGCACCCAAAGGCCAGGCGAACGGGAGGACGGGGCGAGTTTGGCCGAAGGCGGACATGGAGAGTTTCAGTATGGACGGGAGAATTGTACGCCAGAAGTCACAAAAGGCCGGTACGCCCCTGGGGGCAATACCGGCCTTGTAGTTCTAAGTACCGCTTAAGCGAAGCTACGTTCCAGCGTATCGAGCACCTTCATGGCCGGGTAGACCTGTTGGATGCTGGCGTTGGGTTCGCGGGCCTCCTTGATCGCGGCGAAGAACTCGCGATCCTGGAGTTCGATGCCGTTCATCGAAACGTCCACGTTCGACACGTCAATCTTCTCATCCTTGCCGTTGAACAGATCGTCGTAACGGGCGAGGTAGGTGCCGTTATCGCAGATGTAGCGGAAGAACGTTCCCAGAGGACCATCGTTGTTAAACGAGAGAGACAGGGTGCAGATGGCGCCGGAACCGGTCTTCATCTGGATGCTCATGTCCATGGCGATCTTCAACTCGGGATGGTGCGGGCCTTCCAGGCCACGGGCGATCGTTACGGGTTCGCCGGTCTGGTAGGAGAACAGATCGACGGTGTGGCAGGCGTGATGCCACAGCAGGTGGTCTGTCCAGGAGCGCGGCTGGCCCAGGGCGTTGAGGTTCTTGCGGCGGAAGAAGTAGGTCTGCACGTCCATCTGCAGGACCTTCAGTTCCCCGGCCTGGATCTTTTTGTGAATCCACTGGTGGCTGGGGTTGAAGCGGCGCGTGTGGCCGCCCATGCAGATCACGCCGGTTTTCTTCTGCGCGGCGAGCAGCGTATCGGCATCCTGGATGTTGTCACACACCGGGATTTCGATCTGCACATGCTTGCCGGCTTCCATGCACTGGACGCCCTGCGCGGCGTGCATCTGCGTGGGCGTGGCCAGGATCATGGCTTCGAGACCGGGCTGCTTGAGGCTTTCGCCCAGGTCGCCGGTAAAATGCGGGATCTTGAACCGCTCGGCTACGGCTTTCGTGGTTTCCTGATTGCCGCCGGTGAGCGTGATGACTTCGATACCCGGGATGTTCTGGATCGCTTCCAGATGTTTTACGCCGAACGCACCTTGTCCGGCCAGACCAACTTTCATTGCAACTTCCCCCTATGAGATTTCGCCCGACGGTGATGAGTCGGGCGGAACTTACTAGCGTAGCGAATAAGAAGGCGGGATGGCGAGAGCGGCGTATTAAGGAATTGCGAGAGTGAACGAGCAGCCAAGGGTGGCTTGGCTGCTCCCCCAAACGGACTCGGTGCCTAGTGGCTGACTTTGGTGATCTGCGACGGGTCTGCGCCGACGCGGCCGGAGCCATCGGCGGCTGCGGCACCGAGCGAGAAGTTGTAGTTGATCGCCGGGTAGCCCTTCATCGGCGAATTAGGGTCGTCCTGTTTTAAGTTGATGATTAGCGACTCCGTGACGCCGAAGACAGTATCAGAATCGATATGTTCGTCTTCCTGTGAATAGAGCGCGGTGACGAGCTCGCGGTAGCCGGGCGCGCCGACCAGGAAATGAATGTGCGACGGGCGGTAGCCGTGGCGCTTCTGGGCCAAGACCATCGCGCCGACGGGACCGTCCATCGGGATCATGTAGCCGAGCGGGAGCACGGTGCGCAGATAGTAGTCGCCGTTGGCATCGGTGTGGAAGGTGCCGCGCATGTCCATGACGGGAACGTCGACACCGTCCTGCTTCTGCAGGTCATAAGCTCCATCTTCGTCGGTCTGCCAGATTTCGACCGTGGCGTTC
Source organism: Bryobacterales bacterium (assembly GCA_947467395.1). Classification (GTDB taxonomy): domain Bacteria; phylum Acidobacteriota; class Terriglobia; order Bryobacterales; family Bryobacteraceae; genus Palsa-187. Next base: position 11,941 of record CANIIC010000092.1, on the reverse strand, counting down.
GGGATGCCCTTGCCGTGAATGTCGGTGACCTTGCCGTAGATGACGATCTGCTGGCGGGGGCTCTTCACGATGCAATCGCCGGGATTCATTTGCGGCGAGCTCTGGCGATAGAACGGCCCGAGCAGGCTGGTCTTGGTGCCGACTTCGAGCGCGCGGCGATCGTGCAGATGGTTGATCAACGCGCTCATGCCGAGAGTATCGCTGAGCAGGATGAACTCCTGCCGGAAGGGCGTACACTTCTGGCCGACTGCGGTCAGGAAGGAGATGCCTTCGAGCCACTCTTCCGGCGTGAGATCCACGTCGCGGGCGAAGTCGTGCAGATGGCGCACGAGGGATTCCATGATCTGTTTGAGCCGGGGATTCGGCGTCGCGGACATCTGCTCGATGGCAGCGTCAGTAATGGTGATGTGGTCGATGGCGCGCATGACTCTAGTATTCTACTCCCGCTTTACAGTGACTGCCTTGGGCTACTTGTCGGACTTCATCAAAGGCCACATCTTGAAGAATTCGGCGTAGAAGATGAGGAACGGGAAGGTGACACCCAGCAGGGCCGACGCAAGCCAGCGTTCGTAATCGTTGGCCGGGGGGCCCAGCGCGAGGGTGCCGGTCACAGTGGGAGCAAGCATCCCATAGAGGCTGGCGAGGATGTTCCCGATCACCGCGGCGGCGATCGTGCTCACGATGCCCTTCACGGGTTGTTTGAGATTGGCGAACAAGGAGTTATGCAGCATGTTCAGCACGATGATGGTGCCGAAGATGAACGGAACTGGCACGCGGATCAGGAAGAGCATGGGGTCCATGTGCAGATGGTTCACGCCGATAAAGAAGGCCCCGCCACCAATGACGAGGGCGAGTAGCGTCCAAACGATGCCGAGGTTCGGCTGCTTCATGATGGTGGGTGACAGTGTGAGCGGCCACAGGTCAAAGTGCAGCAGCAGGAACAGGACCCCGATGAAGGTCACATAGAAGACGGTAGCCATGTTGGCGTTGAAGAGGCCGCCGGGATCGAGCGAGGCGACGTAGACCGGGGCTCCGGCCATGAACTGGTAGTTGAAGAAGACGCGGAACAGGCCGTAGTTGACGGCGTAGCAGGCGATCCACATGAGAATGCCGCTCACGATTTGGTTCTTGTTGATCACGTTGAAGGGCCAACCGCCGAACATGATGGCCATGGTGAACATGACGACGACGCTAGTGATAGTAAGCATCATCAGATTCGGCGTCATGGACGGAAGCCCACCGCCGGCGATCTGCCATTCGATGGGTCCGATGATTGCGGCCGCAACGGCGCAAACCAGGACGAGCACGATCCCCTTGACCGGCTGCTTCAGCTTGGAGGCGAAGTCAGGATTCGCTCCCCACGCCACGCCCACGACGATCTCCATGGGGATGAGGCACATCAGCACGTAGCTGCCCCAACCGGCGAAGGCTTCAAAATCGAAAAGCGAGATATAGCCAAGGGCTACAGCGATGACAATGGCAGAGGCGACAAGGCCGAGAGCGGGCTGCTTCATGGAGCGCCACTATATCACAGAGGTGCTAGCACACAGTACTGGTTAGGGCACGATACGGATGGTGGTCGAGTGCTGATCGGCTGTGCGGCCCAGCAGATACCCTCCGACGGCGACGGCTCCCGAGATCACAAGGAACACCGCGATGGCGGGCCCGGCGTCGTTTTGGGTTTTCGCCGCGACGTAGCCACCCAGCGTCATTCCGGCGAGAACGCCCAAGGCGATCCCGATGCCCTTCCCCCAAGCCGAGGATCGCTTGAGCTTGACCAGTTGGATGGACCCTCGCGGTACGGATGCGTTGCCCTTCGGGTAGGTCTTGGCATTGGAGGTCTTCTTCACATCCACTACCATGGTGTCTTCGCGGATGGCAGCGACCTCGCCGGTGACTTTGGTGCCGTCAGACAGCGTGAGTTCCGCGGAATGACCTTGGACAGTGGGCGCGAGTTCGGTCCACTTCAGTTCCAACGGTCTGGATTCGGCGGCCGCGGAGCCGTGCATCAGGCAGAACACAGTCAGAAACACCATCGCACGCTTCAGCATAGACACGAGCCTCCTTGTAATACCCGCTCTAGTATACGGGGACACTGCATCAAGGGATCGAATACCCAATATCAAGAACGCACGGATTGACTCGCAGGTCTCAGTGTTATCCACTCAATAGCCGCAAGCGGAGATGGGGATCTCCGCGATTCCACGTCAGAAGGGGCAACACAATGAAAAAACTGTTCGCGCTAAGTCTAGCGCTGGCGGTGTGTTTGATTCCGAACCTGATGGGCCAAGGCGCTACCGGCTCGATTACCGGTACTGTTTTGGACCCTTCGGGTGCGGCGATCGCGGGTGCGAATGTAACGGTTCGCAACACGGGAACGGCACAATCACGCAGCGTCGTATCAGATAGTCAGGGCCGTTATTCGGCTCCCGAATTACCGATCGGACAATACGAACTCGAAGCCAAGCAGGCGGGCTTCCAAACATTGGTCCGCAAGGGCATTGAACTCACGGTCGGCAGCCAGCCGGTGATCGACCTGCAACTCTCGGTCGGCACGGCTGAGCAAACGATCAGCGTTACGGCGGAAGTCTCGCAGGTGGAAACCACCACGGCCGCCATGTCGACACTGATCAACACCACGCAGATGCGTGAGCTACCGTTGAACGGCCGCAACATTGAGCAGCTGATCCTGTTGGCTCCGGGTGCGGTAGCGTACCCGAACGGGCAGCAGAGCGCACTGGTCGGCCGGAGCGCACCGTTCTCCATTTCGGGCTCGCGCCCGGAAGGTTACGCCAACCTGCTGGACGGCGAGAACTGCTTGAACTGGTGGCAGCGCGGTTGCGGCGCGGCGGTAACCGGCACGACGCTGGGCATCGAAGCGATCGCGGAGTTCCAGACGCTGACCGCCAACTACAGCGCCGAATTCGGCGGCAACGGCGCGGTGATCAACTACGCGACCAAGTCGGGCACCAACAAGTTCCACGGCTCGGTGTACGAGTTCCTGCGCAACAACAAGCTGGACGCTCGTAACTTCTTCGAACTCGGCAAGGCCGCTCCGTTCCGCCGGAATCAGTACGGGGCGTCCGTGGGTGGTCCGATCAAGTCGGACAAGATGTTCTTCTTCTTCAACTTTGAAGGCCTGCGACAGCACCTGGATCAGGTGACGCCGGCGTTCGTACCGGACGCCAATGCGCGCACAGGCGTGATCGCTTGCGGCGCCATTCCAGCGGCCGACCGTGCGCAGTACTCCTCGTGCGTAGCCAACCCGACCGGCACCACCGTTCTGCCCAGCACGCAGTTCACGCCGCGCATCAAGGACATCCTGGGGCTCTATCCTGCCACCTCGGTGAACACGGCAACCGGCGTCGCGTCGGTGAGCACAGTAGGCGGCGCGACAGCGCGTGAGAACTACTATCTGGGACGCTACGACTACAACCTGAGCGAGAAGGACAGCTTGTTTGTCCGCTACGTCAATGACGTGGGCACCCTGTTGTCCGTCGGCGCAATTCCGCTGTGGCCGACCGATGACAAGTCCGCCAACCACTACCTGACGGCGACCGAGAAGCACATCTTCTCGCCGACGCTGGTGAATACGTTGAGCTTGAGCTTCACGCGTCCGCAGACCACCCAGGCGCAGCCGAACAGCTTCGCGGCACTGCAGATGTTCCCGGGCCGCCAGGACACGTCGATCGCCACCACGGGCCTGTCGGCCCTGGGCGCCGGCATCACGAACCCGTTCCGCTTCTTGCAGAACAAGTACACGGTGTCCGACGACATCGTCATGATCAAGGGCAACCACACGCTGAAGTTCGGCGCGCGGTTCCAGCGCGAACAGATCAACTCTTACAGCTACACGTATTGGAACGGTCAGTACACGTTCAACGGACTGTACGACTTGATGATCGGCCGTGCGCGTCTGTTGACGGGCGCCAAGAATGGGGAAGATTACGGCTACCGTGACTTCCGCCAAGTGAAGTTGGCACCCTACATCCAGGACGACTGGAAGGTGAACCGGCGCCTGACCGTGAACGTCGGCTTGCGCTACGAATGGTTGAGCAACCCGGTGGAACGCCACGACAATCTGTACAACGTTGTGAATGTTTTGACGGACAAGACCTACACGCACGTATCCAACGCGTTCAAGACGAACCCGGCGAAGATGAACTTCGATCCGCGCATCGGTTTCGCCTATGACGTGTTCGGCGATCACAAGACGTCGTTGCGCGGCGCCTTCGGCCTGTTCCACAACCCGTACAACACGTACGTAATGTTCTCTGGTTATGTGAACTCGCCGCCGTTCAATGCACTGAACCAGGAAAATCCATCGTTCCCTGTGCCGTTCCAGGGTTCGGGCGTCAGTGCTCCGCTGCCGTCGCTGACCTTCGGCACGAAGTACGACATCGGCACGACTCCGTATCAGATGCAGTGGAACCTGAACCTTCAGCGCCAGTTGAGCAACACCACGGTGTTGACGGTGGGCTACGTCGGTTCCCGCGGCATCCACCTGCTGTCGTTCCGCGACTTCAACCCGCCTTCGGTGACGAAAGACGCAAACGGCACTCTCCACTTTGGCAGCAACGGTGTCTCCAACACCCGCTTGAACCCGAACTTCGGCTCGATGAACCTGTCGCAGCCGTCGTCGACGTCCAGCTACCACGGCTTGCAGTCGAGCCTAAGCCATCGCTTCTCGAGCAACATCCAGACGTCGGTGTCCTACACCTGGTCGCACTGCACGGACTTGGCGTACACCTACGGCGGTCTGGGCGGTAACAACGGCACTTCGACGTGGTTCAATCCCTATGACGGTTCGGCCGACAAGGGCAACTGCAGCTATGACATCAAGCACAATCTGGTGATCAACGCTGTGTACAGCCTGCCGTTCAAGGGCAACTTCACGGGCCACCAGCTGATCGAAGGCTGGCAGCTGTCCGGCATCAACCGCTTCAACACGGGCGTGCCATTCACTCCGGTTGTTGGTTTCGACCGCTCGCTGTTGGCGAATAACTTCACCGGCTCGAAGCCGAACGTGATCGCGGGTTGCGATGTGTACGCGGGACAGACCCGGCTACGTTGGTTCAACGCCGGTTGCTTCTCGATGCCTGAACAGGGCACGATTGGCAATGTGGGCCGCAACTCTCTGCGGGCACCGGGCTATAACGCCTTCGATCTGAACATCGCCAAGGATACGAAGATCGGGGAGAAGACAAACGTGCAGTTCCGGGCGGAAATCTTCAACGTCCTGAACCACACCAACTTCAACGTTCCCACCCAGGGCATCTTCACCAGCTCTGGTGCGACTGCTGCAAACCAAGGCACGATCACCAGCATCGTTGGTACGTCGCGCCAGATTCAGTTCGGTTTGAAGCTGCTGTTCTAGACCCAACTGTAGTCACAAAAAATCCCCGTTCCCTTCAAGGGCCGGGGATTTTTCTTTTCGAAGAGAGTCCTTCGAGTTACTTCTTGCCGAGAGCCTTGTCGACGTCCGCCTTGGTCTGCGGAGCCGCCGAGGCGTGCACGTTTATGTAGCGGTTGTAGTCCAGCTTCAAGCGATCCAGGACCGGACCCAGTGCCTTGACGTGGTCGTTGGCCGGCTCGCCCGGGTTCACTGAGAAGTCACCCTGGAACAGGATCTTCTCTTTCGGGATGTAGGCGATCGAGAGGCCATTATTATGGGGCGCAGGGTAGACGTGATAGAACTCGACCGTGCGAGTGCCGTCGGTGTAGACCTTCTTCTCAGTGAAGGCTTCGACCTTGACCTTCTTCGGGTTCTTGGCGAACACGTCGGTCATGAGCGTACGGGGCGTGTTCAGCGCGCCGAATAGGAACGACTCATTGTTCTTCTGCGTGATGATCGTTGCGCCTTCGGCCATCAGTGCGGGCAGGCCGCCGGTGTGGTCGGAATGCGGGTGGGTGACGAAGACGTAGCGGATCGGCTTGTTGGGGATCAGCTTCTTCGTTTCGGCGATGTAAGCTTCGCCGCGCTGGATCGACTGGCCAGCTTCGAGCATCATGACGTAGTCTTTGAACTCGACGATGACCGAATCGTAGCTACCGGCGCCGGTGGTGAGGCGATAAAGGCCGTCGCCGAGTTTCTCGGACGTCACAACCATCGCGGGAGGAGCTCCGCCACCCGCAGGCGCGGCGCCACCGCGACCAGCCGGAGGCGGAGGAATCACAGCGAGCGTGGCGAGATCCGACGGGTTGGCCTTGGCCGCGGTGACGTTCACTTCGAAGAACGGCCAGTTACCGCGGGTTTGCACGATCTTCGCGGGCGCCATTACACCGCCGAAGTCCTTCCAACCGGTGTAGGTCGCCACGATCTGCATGTCACCCATGATGTTGTCCTGGAACTGGGTCTCGATGCGGTCGGGGATGTTCTGTTTGTTGAGGTAGCCGGTGATGGTGTATTTCTTGCCGGAGGGCGCGGTGACCTTCGGGCTCCAGGTCAGCGTGGTGAGGCCCTTCGACTTGCCGACGGTCGCGTTGTTGTCCGCGGCGCCTTTGAGGAAGCCCCACGGGGTGATATAGAGTTCGAGGGAGTTGTTCCACGGCTGCGCGGTGTCGGCCTGTTGCGGCGTCACCTGCTGCGTGAAGCGGCCCGGAGCGACCGTAGTGGAACCACCGCCGCCCTGATTGTTGGTGTCGCCCACAGCGCGCGACAGCGGAGCCGTCACGTCGATTACGCGGACGTAGTTGTTGATCGGCCGCATGGGATCGTGCTGACCCTGGCAGACCATCTGGGTGGAGTTGGCGCCGCACTGCTGGAAGCTGACGTCTTTGGCTGAGCCGGAGTATGTGATGGACTTAATGTCGCCGAGCGCCTTTTGAGCGTTGGCGATGACGGTCTTGGCATCCTGCGCCACAGCGCTACCGGCGAGGGTGGCGAGGCAGATTGCAGTTAGAAATTTCTTGGACACAGTTTTCCCTTTCGGGCACGCGGCTAGGCGCGCCGTTCCAGTTCATTCTATATCCGAGAGCGGAGGCTCGTTGCGGTTACGCTTGAACGCGCTTCCACTTCTTCCCTGCCCGAATGGTGAGCAGGGAGCCAGTGGGGTGCGTGGTTTCGGACCATTTGGAGCCGTTAATTTCAACGGCTCCGGCCTTCAGCAGGCGGTCCGCTTCGGTCCGCGAAGGCGCGAGTCCTGCGGCGACCAGGAGCTTGGCGACCTGAATGCCCTTGTCGGAACGGGCAGCGTCGGGCAGCGGGATCGTCTCGATGTCGGACGGCACCCCGCCCTGCTGTACTTCGCGAGCAAAGTCTTCGGCGGCCTGGCGACCGGCCGCGGCATCGTGGAAATCCTCGACGATTCGCGCGGCGAGTTCCTTTTTCACGCTCATCGGTTCGCGGGTCTTCATCGCGGCGATGTCGGCGAGCGAGACGTCAGTGAGCAGTTCCCAGTAGCGCCACATCAGGTCATCACTGATGGACATGACCTTGCGGAACATGACCTTGGGCGGCTCGGTAATGCCGATGTAGTTGCCCTTGGACTTGGACATCTTCTCCACGCCGTCCAAGCCTTCGAGCAGCGGCACGGTGGCGACGATCTGCGGCGGCTGGCCGTCGTCTTTCTGGAGTTCGCGGCCGACAAGAAGATTGAAGCGCTGATCGGTGCCGCCCAGTTCGACGTCATTCTTCAGCGCGACAGAGTCGTAGCCCTGCACCAGCGGATACAGGATCTCGTGCATCGAAATCGGGGTGTTTTCCTTGAGGCGCTTGGTAAAGTCGTCGCGTTCGAGGATTCGGGCGACGGTGTACTTGGCCGCCAGGCGGATCATGCCTTCGAAACCGAGCTTGTCCAGCCACTCACTGTTGAAACGGATTTCGGTCTTGGCGGGATCGAGGATCTTAAAGACCTGCTGCTTGTAGGTTTCCGCGTTTTCGAGGATCTGTGCACGGGTCATGGGCGGGCGCGTGACGTTGCGACCGCTGGGGTCGCCGATCATGGCCGTGCCGTCGCCGATGAGGAAGATTGGGGTGTGGCCCATGTCCTGGAAGTGCTTCATCTTGCGGATCAGCACAGTGTGGCCGAGGTGGAGATCGGGTGCGGTGGGATCGAAGCCGGCTTTGATGCGCAGCGGACGGCCGGTCTTCAGAGACTCTTCGAGCCGGGTCTTCAGGTCCTCCTCCCGGATGATCTCGGTGAAGCCCTTCTTGATGTAGGTGAGTTGTTCGGAAACGGGAAGCACTAGGGATTATTGTACGCCGAAGAAATCCTGCAACCTTCGGCGGCAAACTGCCTCTAATGCCTCAGGAGCCGGGATATCCCCTAATGTTGACAGAGATGGTGGTGAAACCTACACTGGAAGGTATCCTCATGGGTCGCGCCTTCCCCAAGCCAGACACCATCCAGCCCGCTTCGTCGCTACTGGATCTTATCGGAAACACGCCGCTTATCCGCCTGCACAAGGTGGATGCGGAATTTCCTGGAATCGAAATTTACGTCAAAGCGGAGTACTTCAATCCGGGAGGGTCCGTGAAGGACCGAGCCGGGTTGAATATGATCCTGGAAGGCGAGCGGACCGGCAAGCTGACCAAGGACAAGATCCTGTTAGACGCCACCAGCGGCAATACGGGCATCGCCTACGCGATGATCTGCGCGCTGAAGGGCTACAAGCTGAAGCTGTGCCTGCCGGAGAATGCGTCGCATGAGCGCAAGCAGATTCTGAAGAACTACGGCGCACAGATGGAGTATTCTGATCCAGCCGAGAGTTCCGATGGGGCGATCCGGTTGTGCCAGAAGATTTACGCGTCCGATCCGGACAAGTATTTCTACCCCGACCAATACAACAACCCTCAGAACTGGAAGGCGCACTTCGAGGGTACGGCGGTCGAGATCATGAAGCAGACCGAAGGGCGGATTACGCACTTCGTAGCGAGCATGGGCACCAGCGGCACGTTCATGGGCAACTCCAAGCGCTTCAAGCAGGACATGCCGCATGTGCAGTGCATCTCGGCGCAGCCTTCGTCGGGCTTCCACGGCCTGGAAGGCCTGAAACACATGCCGACGGCGATCGTGCCGGGTATTTACGACGAACAACTGGCCGACGAAAACCTGTGGATCGAGACCGAAGACGCGTATGCGATGACGCGCTGGCTGGGTCGCAATGAAGGCATCCTGGTGGGCATGAGCTCGGGTGCGAACGTCCACTCGGCAAAGATGGTGGCCCAGAAACTGGCCGCCGAAGGCAAGACCGGCGTGATCGTCACGGTGTTGTGTGACGGCGCCGCGAAATATCTGAGCGAACCGTTCTGGAACGAAGAATGATCGACATCAACAAACAAGCCTGGGACCTGATGGTGGCCCACGCCGAAAAGACCTTCCCCAATGAGTGCTGCGGCGCCATGCTGGGGACCATCGACGGCGACGTGAAGTCTGTCACGAAGGCCGTTGCCATCGAAAACTCTTACACGGGCGAGCAGGGTGCGCGGTACGAACTGCGTCCGGAAGACCTGCTTGAAGCCGATCGTCAGGCACGTGCCAACGGCATGGACCTGATCGGTATTTTCCATTCGCATCCCGATTGCGACGCGTACTTCTCCAAGACGGATCTTGAGAACTCGTGCCCCTGGTATTCGTTCGTTGTACTCTCAATCAAAAGCGGCAAGTTTGACCACGCGAACAGCTTCCTGCCGAACGCTGACCAGACCGCTGCTGATAAGGAAGATCTCACATGGCCAAAGTCCTGATTCCTACCCCGCTCCGCCAGTTTGCGGACAAGAAAGATTCTGTGGAGCTTGACGGTGCAACCGTCGCTGAAGTGATGACCGCGCTGACGGCGCAGTTTCCCACGCTCCGCAAGCAGCTATTCACCGACGAAGGCAAGCTGCGCAGCTTCGTGAACGTGTACCTGAATGACGAAGACATTCGCTACCTGCAGAAGGACGCGACTGCCGTCAAGGCGGGCGACACGCTCTCAATCGTACCGAGCATCGCGGGTGGTGCGCAATGAACACCGAGCCTCCTGTTTCTCTCTCGAAAGAGGAGATCCTCCGGTATTCGCGCCATCTGATCATGCCCGAAGTGGGCATGGAAGGTCAGCTGAAGCTAAAGAACGCCAGCATCCTGCTGGTGGGCACCGGCGGGCTCGGTGCTCCGCTGGGCATGTATTTAGCCGCAGCTGGCATCGGTCGCATTGGCTTGGTGGATTTCGACGTGGTGGATGCCAGCAACCTGCATCGCCAGGTGATTCACGGCACCAAGGACATCGGCCGCAAGAAGCTGGATTCGGCGGCGGACACGATTGCCGACATCAACCCGAACGTGAAGATCGACAAGTATGACGTTCTGCTGACCAGCGAGAACGCGATGGAGATCTGCGCGAACTACGACCTGATCATCGACGGCACGGATAACTTCCCTACCCGTTACCTGGTCAATGACGTGTGCGTGCTGCTCAAGAAGCCGAACGTGTACGGCTCGATCTTCCGCTTTGAAGGTCAGGCCACCGTGTTCGCGACTGAAGACGGCCCGTGCTACCGCTGCTTGTATCCGGAACCGCCTCCTCCGGGCTTGGTACCCAGCTGCGCTGAAGGTGGCGTGCTCGGGATTCTGCCGGGTGTGGTTGGCCTGATTCAGGCTACCGAAGCGATCAAGTTAATCCTGGGCGTGGGCGAGCCGCTGATCGGTCGTCTGGTCCTGTACGATGCCTTGGCCATGCGCTTCCGCGAGCTGAAGCTTCGCCGGAATCCGGAGTGCCCGGTGTGCGGCGACAACCCGACGGTGACGCAACTGATCGACTACGAACAGTTCTGCGGCCTGCCGCAGCACGAAGGTCCCGCGGCCGCCGAAGTGAACGAAGGCGACGTGGATCCGCTGGATGTGAAGGCGATGTTGGATCGTGGCGACGACTTTATCCTGGTCGACGTGCGCGAGCCACATGAGTACTTGATCTGCAGCATCCCGACGGCAACGCTGATCCCGCTGGGCGAAATCGCCAAGCGCGTGAATGAGCTGGATTCGTCCAAGCTTGTTGTGGCCCATTGCAAGATGGGTGGACGCAGCGCAAAAGCGGTGGCGCAACTCAAGGAACTAGGCTTCAAGCGTGTTCGCAACATGACGGGTGGCATCCTGGCGTGGAGCGACAAGGTGGATCCGACCGTTCCAAAGTATTAAATCTCTGCTACGATAACGGCCCGTGGACTCATGTCCCCGGGCCGTTTTTTGTTTGGGAGGTGGCGTAGGTGAAGAACATACTTTTGGTGGGCTGGGACCCGGCTGTAGTCGATTTCAGCAAACTGCCCCAGCTGGATCTGAACGAAGAGAAGCTGCACCGAATTCTGACCGCGGAGCGCGACCAATTGACCACGTTGGGCTACCAATCGATGTGGTGCTACCTGAAGCAAAACGACGATGATGAGCGAATCCTCACCGACGCGTTGAAGGCCACCGCGTATGATTGCGTGTTGATCGGCGCTGGTGTGAGACTGCCTCCCGACTATCTACTGACCTTTGAGAAATTGGTGAACATCATCCACCGAAAGGCACCCCAGGCCTCCATCTGTTTCAACACAAATCCTGCGGACACCTCAGCAGCTGTGATGCGGTGGGTGTGAAGGGCTAGTGGTCGGTCGCGTAGTAGCCGTTGCGCGTGGTGGCTATCTGCGTTTTGTCCTTCATCCGGACCTCGATGCGGCGGAAGTAGCCATCGCGATCGGGGTTAGAGGACGCATAGGAGAGCGAATACTGGGACCGCAGTTCTTCGTTGATTTCGGCGAAGATCTTGTCCAGATTGCGACGTTCCAGACGGAACACGCGGCCGCCGGTTTCGTTCGAAAGGCGCTCCAACACATCTTCAGCACCGGAACCACGGCGATCCGGCTTCACGAAGATGCTGTAGATCATGGTGTCGGACTTCTGCGCGGCCTCGATGGCATCGGATAGGCGCAGCTTGCTCCCACGGTCTTCGCCATCGGTGATCAGGATGATCGCCTTGCGGCCGG
>CANIIC010000091.1 GCA_947467395.1 Bryobacterales bacterium | reverse complement strand
TGTGGCGGGGCAGGAATTGGCTGGCACCAAAGTGATCGAAGACCGGATCAGCCCGTTCATCACCTTGGACTGCACCCGGGTAAATGAGTTCCTGGGCGCAAAGCCGGGTACAGTGACGGATCAAGCCTATGGCCGGGCACTGGGGCGCCTGATGGCGCAAGGCCCATGCGACCCGTTAAACAATTGGTGTTCTTGCTTTTCGCCGCGCTGCCCATGATGGCCGGTTCCTCTGGCACCGTCACCCTGGTGTACGTGCCTGTTGCAGGCACGCCGACATTGGGCGAGACGGCATTGATCGCGCTCGCGCTGCTGCTGCCCGTACTGGCCTTCCGCAGCTTGCGTTCGATGAACGGTGGACGCGGGATGGCGGCGTTACTGGTCGCAGGCGGACTGCTCGCGCTGGAAGCCGTTTCCGGCTACCACATGCTGCCCACGATGAAAGCGCTCGTGCCAAGCGTCTCCCTCTCGAACCCCGCGGGCGGCACGGTTTCCAACGTCTCCGTGGCCTCCGGCGTCCCGCAGTTGGCAACGAATACCAGCGGTGTCCGCCTGTTGCTGCAATCGGTCAACTGGACTTCCGTGAGTTCCGGTTGGCAGCCGACCACGGGCACGGGCTACTGCTCGACCGGCCTGTTCCTCGATCCCGCGGCCGCGTGCAGCCTGGCCATTACGTTCGTAGGAGCCCAATGAGAAACTTGAAACGCTTCGCCTCTTTGTTCTTTGCCGCCCTGCCGATGATGGCGGGCACCAGTGGAACGGTCACGATCGTCTACTCGCCGATCACCGGCACGCCGACGCTCAGCGAGACGGCATTGATCGCCCTTGCGCTCTTGCTGCCCGTGTTGGCGTTCCGTAGTTTGCGCTCGATGCACGGCGGTCGCGGGATCGCGGCCTTGATGGTCGCAGGCGGGTTGCTCGCTCTGGAAGCCGTAACAGGATATCACTTGCTCCCCACCGTGGAAGCGGGATCTGGTATTCCCCTCTCGAATCCTGCAGGTGGCACAACGTCCAACGTGACCGTTAGCGTGGACATTCCTCAGACGGTCTCGAACACCAGCGGTGTCACGTTGTTGCTTCGGAGCGTCACTTGGACCAACCTCGGCTTCGGTGCGCAGCCGATTACGGGCTCTGGGTACTGCGCGACGGGTCAAACCCTCGCGAACTCGGCTACTTGCACGGTTGCGATCAGCGGCAGCGTCCCGAACTAACGTCAGTCTGGATCGCACCTGCGCTGTATGGTCCTCAATCGGGAGTTCTTTCTCGCAACCAGCGAACATCTGACGCTGTTGCTGACCTTTGGCGCGGTTGCTTTTGTCTTAATGTGGGAATCGTTCTCCACCCGGAGAACATTCCCACACTCGCCTGTCATCCGCTACCTCAATAACTTCTCCCTCGCAGCCGTTGAGCGAGGTCTGGTTTCCTTGCTGCTTCCGCTGCTCCCCCTGTCTGTGCCGTCCGGATTTACAGGACTGCTCGGAAGCGATCTCCCCTGGTGGATCTCCTTCCCGATCACTGCCCTGTGCTTGGAACTCACCGGCTATTGGTGGCACCGGCTCAGTCATGTGGTGCCGTGGTTGTGGCGACTACATCTGGTGCACCACAGTGACACGGAAGTAGACGCTTCTACCTCGCTGCGCCATCACCCCTTGGAAGGTGTCCTCGATGCGCTCGTGCTCACGCCTGTGGTCCTGCTACTGCTGCCGGATCCTCTGGTGCTGCTTGGGTGGAACTTCCTGACCATCTCCGTGAGTGCGTTTAGTCACGGCAACATCTCGGTTCCCTTGCTGGAGCGCTGGCTGGGGCGTTTCATCGTCACCCCCGGCTTTCACTGCGTTCACCACAGCTCTGAACTTCCGTTCACCAACAGCAACTACGCGAACAATTTTCCTTGGCTGGATCGACTCTTCGGTACTGCCAGGGATTGGACCGCACAGGAACAATCGCAGCGGTCACTGGGGTTGGAAGACTTCCGCTCGGATCGGGATCGCTGGCTGGATCGACTCCTGCTGGAACCGTTTCTGAAGCGCAAGTAACAGCTAGTAGGTTGGTTTGCCGACGCTGCTGTCGTAATCCCGGCCGTACTTGTTCTTGTGCGTGACGGTCAACTGGCCGGAGTCATTCAGCTTGATCGGTTCCAGATCCGGGATTGCCGGGGAAACCGTCACCAGCTTCGGGAATTCCTCGGCGGCGTTCGGCTGCGCTCGTTCGTGCCACACGGCCAGCCGATACTGCCCCGGAGCCACGCCCGTGAAGCTGAACTTCCCAGTGGCGTCGGTGATCGTATAGTGCGGCGTGTTGACCACGACGATGATCGCGCTCATCTCCGGATGAATGTTGCAGAAGATAAAGCACACACCGACTTTCGGGAACGCCGCAGTACGGGAGGCTCCTGCTTCATACAGCCCCAGGTCAAAGCGCCGCCCATCGAACATCGAAAACACATTATGGAAGAAAGGATCGAAGTTCGGGAATGCGACCGACGATCCGGCCGGGATCGCCAGAATGTGCGGATCGAACTTCTTGTCTTTCTGAACGATCGTGAACGTCTTTTTCGGTTGCGGGGCGGTCATTCCCACAGGAGTCAGTGAAACCACCGCGCCAGAGTTGTCACCCTTGGCCTTCGCCGGACGTGAAATCACCACCGCGCCCGTCACGGTGATCGCTTGCGCGCCAGCCGTGGCTGCGAGACTACAGAAGATCGCGATGGAGTAGAGTGCCCGCACTGGCTTAGAACAAAATCCCCGCGCCAATTCCGATGTGATGCGCCCGATGCTGCGGCTCGTCAAACGGCGACGTCCACAGTCGGCGGTACTCAATAGAAAATAACAGATTATTTCGAGGTTGGTAGATGATGTTGGCCGTGCCCGAAGCGTTACGAGCCGGCTTATATTCTTCCGCGCTGAAGATGGCCGGGAATGTCGGGATCGAACCGCGCAGGGGAAAATCTCCACCATACGCCGCGTTGAATTCCCAGCGTTGGGCAGGCTTTATCTTCAACTGCGCCCAGCCCCCGCCGCTTTCGACCGGCAACACGCGTGTCGACATTTTATTAACGGAATCGCTGAGCAACGTCGTGAGGCCTGCGCCGCCGCCGAGCCCGCCAATCGCGCGGCCGCGATACAACTCGCCGGAAAGCGTAAAGTAGCGCCCCAGGGGAAGTTCCCAGTCTGCCGTCGCTGCCCACGAATCCACACGGCGGCTGAAACCCCAGTTCTGCCGCGAATAGTAGAACCCCGCGCCCGCGGATGCCTTCCCGTGCGCCGTTGTCCTCTCTGTTCCGACGCGCACCGCTGTCGCCGGCGTGCGGGTGCGTTCCCCTGCCGATGCCTCCCGGCTGTATTCATCCACGGGCACCGAGCCAGTCAGCGCATCCAAAACTCCGTACTGCAGCACAAAGCGTGTGGCGTCCGGTCTGCCGAATTTATGCGTCACGTTGACTTGCGGCGTCCAGGCCCACAGGTTCCCGGAGTTCCACATTGCCGGATACGCAGTGGAGATCAGGGATGTCGGCGTCAGCGGAGAAAAGAACGGAGACGTTTGCCCCACTTCTATGCTGGTGTTCTTCCAATCCATTCCCAAGCGGGCGGTCCGCAATCGCACGTAGCCAGTGGTGACGCCGTCCGCTACCGACGGCATGGCTCCGAAAAAGTCAGCCCGAATCTCCCCGCTTGTCTTCGCGCCCATCCACACCGGGCCTTCTACATCCAGTCCGAAAATCGATTGCCGCAAGGTCGCCGTCAAGGCCCCTGCGCTGTCCCCCGGAGCACGCTCCTCTGCGTAGCCCGGCAAGTCCAAATTGTTCACAGCCCCTTGCGTAAGGCCGGCCGTAAACAACGCCATGCCCGATAACTTGACGCGGTACTTGGAGCTGCTTTCGACTTTTGTTTGGTACTGGTCGTCCACCTTAGCCGCCAGTAGTTCATGCTCTTCGGTGAGTTGTTCGGGTGTCAGGACGGGCACCCCAGCTGCTGCCGGCGAATCGCCGCGCAAGGCCTGCAACTGTGCGCGCATCTCATCCATCTGCCGCCGCAAATCGCTCGATTCCTTCCGCGAATCGGCCAGTTCCTGGCGCATTTGCGCTAATTGTGCAGCCAGTTCCCGTAGTTGTACAGCCACCGCATCGATAGGCGCTTGCCCATAGCCATACCGTGCGGTAGCCATGCATAAAAATAACGCCCCAAACGCCTTGCGAAGATGGTTCACAAAAATCCCCAGTCCCGTTCGCAGTTGTCAACAAGATGTCAGCAATGCGACTTTACGAGATAACGCGAGCTACTCTGTAGTATAACCGTCAATGAGGGGGCGCAAGGTTGCAGACAATTTTGGTCATCGAAGACGATCGCGCGACGCGCAAGGCGCTGCAGCAAATCTTCGAAATAGAAGGGTACATCGTTCAGACGGCGGCTAGTGGTCCGGAGGGGATTGAACTCTTTAAAAACAAGCATCCCGACTTTGTCTTGCTGGATCTTCGCATGCCCCAAATGAATGGCCAGGAAGTCTGTCAGCGCCTCCGCGCGGAATCCCCTGAGGTGCCGATTCTCATCCTGACCGGTTCGGCGGATGAGATTGACCGCGTGCTGCTGCTGGAACTCGGTGCCGACGACTACGTAACCAAGCCGTTCAGCCCCAAAGAACTGATGGCCCGCGTCCGCGCCATCCTGCGTCGCTCTCGGCGGGCTCCCGTCGCCGACAAGATCACCTTCGGTCTGGTCAGCGTCGATTTTACTCGCATGGAAGTTGTGCGTGACGGCACGCCCGTTACCCTCGCGCCTCAGGAATTCAAAATGCTCAAGTACTTCACCCAGAATCCGGAGTGTGTCATCTCGCGCGACCAGATGCTGAGCGAGGTCTGGGGCTACAACTCATACCCTTCCACGCGCACCGTTGATTCCCACATGCTGAACCTGCGGCAGAAGCTCGAAAAAGATCCGTCCAGCCCGAAGCACTTCGTGACCGTTCACAACGTGGGATACAAATTCATCCCCTGATCCCATGCTCACCGGCTCCCTCAGGATCAAGTTCCTGCTCGCCTTCGGTTTGATCTCCGCCTTGATCACCGTGTTCACGTTGTTCACGGTCGGCCAGCGAGTACAGACGCGCGTGCGCGAACAGATAGCGCAGGAGCTTCACAATTCCGTCGATACGTTCGAACGCCTGCAGGAGCAGCGCGAGATCACATTGGAAAGTTCCGCGCGCCTGCTGGCCACGCTGCCTCCCGTGATGGCCGTCATGACCTCGCAGGACTCGGCCACCATCCAGGATGCTTCGCGCAGTTTCTGGGAATTGAGCGGAAGCCAGCTGTTCGTCCTGGCCGATCGGGATGGGCGTATCTCGGCCTTACATTCGTCCGTTCAGGATCTCGCCAGGCCCGACCTCGGTACTGCTTTGCAGGCCTCGCTCGGCGCAGGCAAGTCGCGCGATTGGTGGTTCGCGGACGGACACCTGTTCCAGGTTTTCCTCAAACCCGTATCCTTCGGCTCCGGTCCCGACAGCCCCCAGATCGGCGTCCTGGCCCTGGGCTTTGAAGTGGATCAAGGCATCGCCCGATCCGTCGCCCGCGTCGCTTCAAGCGAAGTCGCTTTCGAATACGACGGCCACATCGTGGTCACCACGATCGGCGCGGCCCAGCGCGGCGATCTGGATCGCCAGGTCAGCCAGAGCCGTTCGGCTGATGGCGCTGTTGATGTCGTGCTCGGTCAAGAAAAGTTTCTGGCCACCACGGTGCTTGCCATCCCCGATACGCCGGCGATCACTCTCACCGTTCTCAAATCCTATGATCAGGCCACCGCGTTCTTGACCAGTCTGAATCGCTGGATTGTCGGCGTCGGCATTGTCGGGGTGCTGGCCGGAGGGCTGCTGGTCTTCCTGGTCGCCACCGGCTTCACGCGTCCCTTGGCTGAACTGGTGCAAGGCGTGCGCGCTTTGGAGGCCGGCGACTTCGAATACCCGCTCCGCGTGCGCGGCAACGATGAAGTCTCCACCGTGACCTCCGCTTTCGATCGCATGCGTGGCCATTTGCAGGATACGCAGCGCCAGCTTCTATCTACAGAGCGCTTGGCCACCATCGGACGTATGGCCACCAGCATCTCGCACGATTTGCGCCATCCGCTCACCGCCATTCTCGCCTACGCCGAGTTCCTCTCTGAACCGAACATCAGCGAGTCCCAACGCAAGGACTTCTTCGAGGAAATTCGCATCGCCGTCAATCGCATGACCGACGAGTTGAATTCGTTGCTCGGCTTCTCCAAGCAAGGCGAACCATTGCGTCCGGCGCCTGGCCACATGGAAGATGTCATCGCACGCTCCATTCAAACCCTGAAAGTGTTGCCCGAATTTCAAGGCGTGCGTGTCCACTACGACGCACAGGGCGATTGCGCTGGGATTTTCGACGTGGGCAAGATGGAACGCGTTGTCATGAACCTGCTGTTCAACGCGGCCGAAGCGGTCTCTCCTCAGACCGGCGTGATCGACGTTCTGAGCCGTGTCGAAAATGGAAGCTTGGTAGTTCAAGTCAGCGACAACGGCCCCGGCATTGATCCCGCCATCCTGGAGAATCTGTTCCAGCCGTTCGTCAGCTCCGGGAAAGAGCAGGGCATCGGCCTCGGTTTGACCGTCGTGCAGAAGGTCGTCACCGACCATGGCGGGGATGTCCGCGTGGAGCGCACCGGGCCCTCTGGAACCTGCTTCATCATTCGCATTCCTGCTGCGATACCGGCCCCCGCCGTTTAGCGCCCTCCCCTGAACCCTGTACCCTGGACCCAAAGAGCCTGTAGCGCCTAGCGCGGCCATTGAAAACAGTGCATCCTTGAAGAAACAGGTTCATCGCGTGCCGGTTCGCCGATCCATCTTTCTCACCATCGCATTCGCCGCTCTGCTGATCATCAGCGGTACCGCGGGCTGGGCCACCTGGCGAAACATGCGGGCCGCGCAAGCCAGCACCTCCGCTCTGTACGAGCACGATCTGGAAGTTCATGAAGCCTTGGGGGAGGTCCGTTCCAGCGTTTACCTCACGGCCATCCTGGTGCGCGACTACTTGTTGGACTCGACAATCGATGGCTCCGATTACCGCAGTCAGTTCGATGCCATCAAAGTCCGCTGGCACTCCAGCATCGAGGCTCTTCGCCAAACCCTGATGGACCAGGAAGCTCGTGTCACCCTGGCTCGGCTGGCGTCTGAACTGGAGGATTACCGAACCTCCACCGAGGAGATGCTGAACTGGACCCCTGAACAACGGGTCCGGCTGCAAGACGAAATGATGCGCCGTCGCTCCGGCCGCCGTCGCGATATTCTGTCGCTGACCGAACGAATCGCCGCGTTGGCCGCGCAGAGCTCGGAACAACAACGAAAATTACTGAAGGAAACCGACGACTCGTTCCGTTCCTCCCTGGGCTGGATCGCCGCCATGACAGGTTTTCTGGGGGCTACCGTGGCGGGCTTGACGTTGATGCGCATGCGTTCCCTCGAGGCGGAATCGGAAGGCACGCAGTCCGAACTCCGCTCCCTTTCCGGGCAATTGCGCACCGCGCAGGAGCAGGAGCGCAAGTTCCTCTCTCGCGAATTGCATGACCAAGTGGGGCAGATGTTGACCGGGCTCCGTATGGAACTGACCGCTGTCTCCCGCCACAATACCCATGTGGATCGGGAAATGCTGGTGTCGCTCGATCGCGCCAAGGCGACCGTAGAGCAGACGCTGGGCATTGTTCGCAATATCGCGATGCTGCTGCGCCCTTCGATGTTGGATGACCTGGGGTTGACGCCCGCGTTGACCTGGCTGGTCAAGGAGGTGTCGCGATCCAGCGGGATGGAGATCCACCGTGAAATTGACGAACGCGTGGACCAACTGCCGGATGCGCACCGCACCTGTTTATATCGAGTGGTGCAAGAAGCTCTGACAAATGCAGCCCGCCACTCCGGCGCGCGAAAAGTTACTTTGAAAGTCAGTGCCAGTGATAAGTGGGTTCAAGCCCTGGTTCAAGATGACGGGCGTGGATTTGAGGTCGCCGCGCAGAAGACGCGCGGCTTGGGACTGGTCGGGATGGAGGAACGCGTGAAGGAACTGGGAGGCCATCTACACATGACTTCTGTTCCCGGGCGCGGTACTTCTGTCCAGATTTCCTTGCCTAAGCCAGCCACCCTGGAGGATAGCGATGATAAAAGTTCTGATCGCCGACGATCACGGGATCGTGCGGACGGGATTAAGACTGCTCTTTGAACGATTGCCCGACATGGAGGTTGTGGGCGAAGCCACCGATGGACGCCAGGCCGTCGCGCTAGCCAAACAGCTACACCCCAACGTCGTGATCATGGATATCGCGATGCCGCTCCTGAATGGCCTGGAAGCAGCCGCCCAGATCGCTAAAGAAGATCCCCGCGTCAGCGTCATCATGCTCAGCATGCACGCCGACGAAAGCTACATCCTGCGCGCCCTGGATGCCGGGGCCAAGGGATTCCTCCTCAAAGACAAGGCCGATGATGATATTGAGCAAGCTGTCCGCTCCGTCGCCGGGGGCAAACCCTACTTCTCTCCCGTCATCGCGCAGACGCTCCTCGAAGATTACGTTCGCCTCATGCGCGAACGTAGCGTGCAGGATTCCTACGCCTTGCTTACCGAACGCGAACGCGAGGTGCTACAGCTGCTGGCCGAGGGTAAGTCCAACAAAGAAGCCGCGGCTGTGCTGAGTCTCAGCCCCTATACGGTCGAAACCCACCGCACGAACCTCATGCAGAAATTGGGTCTCCATAACACTGCGGAAATCGTTTTGTACGCCGTGCGTAAGGGCATTGTTGGCCGCTGAGTTCCGTTGCATTTTCGGTACTGAGCCGCTACATTTGGGAGGAATGACTCTCCTTCGTCGTGTGAAGTTTGTTCTCCCCCTGCTGTTTCTGTTCCTGGCCGCTTGTCAGAAACAGGAACGGACGAACGTCAAGTACGAAATGGGCGAACGCATCGCCATCGGCCCGTTCACATACGTGGTGGTTGAGAATTCGTGGCGAAATCAGCTGGGCGAAGGCTTCCAGGTCCGCTCCCCGCAGAATCGATACTTGGAACTCTCTCTCTCGATCACCAACGGGGGGGCCTCCGAAGTGAGTGTTCCCATGTTGAGCATCGAAGCTTCCGATGGCAAGCTTTATCAGGAACTGAGTGATGGATCCGGTATCACCAACTGGCTCGGAGTGATCCGGACCATCGGTCCTGCCCAAACCATCCAGGGACGCATCTTGTTCGACGTCCCGCTCAGCACTTTCCGCCTGCGCTTGCCCGATGGCGGCGAAAGCGGCTACGAAAAATACGCTTGGGTGGAGATCCCGCTGCGCATCGATGCCGATCAGGTGCAGGTTCCTCTGCCCGGCGGCAGCCAGCAGTAGGGTAGTGTAGAGGTGCCATGCTGCGGCGTCTCTTATTGGCCGTCGGACTGTTCTCCACTGCTTCGGTAGCCTTCGGCGCCGGCCTCGCCTTTCAACGTCTGGCGCTGCACGACTACGAAGACGGTCCGCAGATTCAGCCCGGCTACGAGTACCTTCCCGGCGAAACCGTCTGGTTCAGCGCCCGCATCGCAGGCTACAGCCGGCAAGTGCAGGATGCCGAATCCCAGTTGGATCACGTCCGCCTTACTTGGCAGATTCGCCCCGCAGATGCCAGTGGAACCCTGATCATCCCGCCCCTGCGCGGCGTCATCGATGAAACGCTACGCCCGGAAGACAAAGACTGGGTACCCAAGTTTCTGGCGAGCTTCCAGGTGCCGCCCTACGCCCCCCGTGGCGTCTACAAAATCCCTGTCCTGGTTCGCGACGAAGTCTCAAGCGCTGAACTTTCCGGCCAGATCGAATTCCGCGTCCGCAGTGAAGACGATCCAGCCGCCGATGCGCCCTTCGGCGTCCGCAATTTTCGCTTCCTTGCCAAAGAAGATGATCGCTTTGCGTTGCGTCCTCCCGTGTTTCACCAAGGTGCCGGGTTGTTCGCCCGCTTCGAAATCATCGGCTACAAGCTGGAAGGCAACAATCACTTCTCGGTCGAATACGGACTCTCCATCCTCGGTCCCCCCACCCCCGAAGGTGAATCCAAGCCCCTGTTCACGCAGGAATCCGCCGCCGCCGATGCAGGCGAGTCCTTCTATCCGCAACGCTGGATTCTGGGTGGATTCGGCCTCAATCTGGATAAAGACGTGCCCCTCGGCCAACACATCCTGGTTCTAACTCTGCGCGACAAAATTAGTGGTGCCGCCATCGAACTGCGCGAGCCGTTCGAAGTGCGAGAGTAATCCTCCCAGCGGGCCACTAGTGAACATGGCCCTCTTCCGGACCCAGTCCGCCGCCGTCTATGGCATCGATGCGCACGTGATCGATGTCGAAGTCGATATGTACCCCGGCGCGGGCCGCGACTTCATCACCGTCGGCATGCCGGATACCGCCGTCCGCGAAAGCCGCGAGCGTATTAAGAGCGCGCTGCTCAACTCCGGCTTCGGCTACCCCAACAAATCCGTCACCATCAACCTCGCACCCGCGAACGTGCGAAAAGAAGGTGCGGGCTTCGACCTCCCGATGGCCTTGGGCATCCTCGGCGCGATGGGCGTCGTGCCCGCTAGCAGCGATCACATGTTCGTCGGCGAACTGTCACTCGATGGTGCCCTGCGGCCCGTCCGTGGAGCTCTATCGATCGCGGCTTGCGCGCGGGAGCGGGGCATCAAGAATCTGCTGTTGCCCGCCGACAACGCGGCCGAAGCCTCAGTAGCCGAGGGTGTCCGCGTCTTCGGTGTGCATCACCTCGCCGACGTCGTCCGGATTCTCGCCCATCCGCAGGAGGCCGTCCCCGAACCTCGCCCAGCCGACCTCACGCACGCCGCGCTTACGGCACTGCTCGACTTCCGCGACGTGCACGGCCAGACCACCGCCAAGCGAGCACTGGAGGTCGCCGCAGCCGGCGCGCACAGCGTCCTGCTGCTTGGCCCGCCCGGCTCCGGCAAGACGATGCTCGCGCGCCGCTTCCCCGGAATCCTGCCGCCGCTCACCTTCGCCGAAGCCCTCGCGACCACCAAGGTCCACAGCGTCGCCGGAGCGTTGCCCAAAGGCGTAGGCCTGGTTCACGAACGCCCCTTCCGCGCCCCGCATCATTCGATCTCCGACGCCGGGCTTCTGGGAGGTGGAAGTGGTACGCCCCGACCCGGCGAAGTCAGCCTCGCCCACAACGGTGTCCTGTTCCTCGACGAGCTGCCCGAGTTCCCGCGCAACGTTCTCGAACAACTCCGCCAGCCGCTCGAAGAAGGCTCCGTCACCCTGGCCCGAGCGCAGATGACCCTCAAATTCCCCGCCAACTTCATGCTGCTCGCCGCCATGAACCCGTGCCCCTGCGGCTTCTATGGCGATCCCACGCGCGAATGTCGCTGTACCGGAGCCATCATCCAGCGCTACTTGGGGAAGATCAGCGGACCTCTGTTGGATCGCATCGATCTGCACGTCGAAGTACCCGCCGTGCCGTATCAGGAACTGCGCAGCACTGCGGCGGGCGATACCTCCGCGCAAATCGCCGAACGGGTCTGCGCCGCTCGAGCGCTGCAAACCGCCCGTGGTTTCTACAACGCCCACATCCCCGCGCGCCAGCTCCGCAAACTCTGCGCTCTGGACGCCGCCGGCGAGCGCACGCTCGAAATGGCCGTCCGCCGCATGGGCCTCAGCGCCCGCTCGCACGACCGCATCCTGAAGGTCGCCCGCACCGTCGCGGATCTGGACCATGCCGAAGCCGTCAGTTCCAAGCACCTGGCCGAAGCCGTGCAATATCGCAGCCTCGACCGCACCTACTGGCAGTGAAAACCTTCCCGAAGGACCCCAGGAGTACCGGGTCTGTACCATTACTAGGGAATCGATCGTCCCTTGTTCCATACACGGTCTAGTCTGCAGACTAGATTAGTGATGGAGCGAAGCGAATTCGAGCAGTGGCGGTCTAAGGAAGTGGCGCGACTGCTCGCCTTGGTGGAAACCGAGCGTCGCTACTATCAGGAGATCGTCGCGGCTCTGCCCGTGGCCCTCGCGGTTCTCTCCAGCGATCACTCTCTGGTCTGGGCCAACCGAAGCTTCCGCCGCCTCTTTGGCCTGCGAGCCGAAGATGTTCGCCGCAAAGAGATTGACCAGCTGATTCCGATTCCCACTCTCAAGGAATGGATCGCTGGAACCCGCTCGCAGGGCGCCGTCATGTCGCTCGAAGTCGCCGGCCAGCCCGCGCGCTTGGCCGCTATCCCGGTCCGCAACTCCGACGACGATACTGACCAAGAGACCCTGCTGATGCTCGAATTGGGCGTCCTGGGCGGTGCCGCGAATCTGGCGCTTGGTGCGAAACCCGAAATCACCGTGGCCTCTCCCTCGGCCTTGGTTCCGGCCGACCTCCCGGCCATCGTATGGACCGCCGACGCCGAATCCAGCGACTTCCGCACTGTCGCTGGAGCCGCCGAAGAGTTCCTCGGTTACCCGCTATCCCACTGGATGAACCGCCCCGGCTTCTTCGAGGAGCGCATCCACCCCGACGACCGCGCCTCTGTTATGGAGGTCTATCGCCACTTGCTCGAACGCGGCGGCGATGGTAACGCCGAATTCCGCGCTGTCACGGCTTCTGGCCAGTCCTTCTGGTGCCGCGAGTCGATCCGCGTGAAACTCGGCGACGGCGTGCCTCTGGGCATCACCGGCGTTCTCACTGATATCTCCCGCCGCAAGCAGATGGAGCAGCAGTTGCTCTCCACCGGCCGTCTGGAAGCCGTGCAGGCTCTCGCCGGTCGCCTGGCGCATGATCTGAACAATCCGCTGATGATTGTCCACGGTTACAGCGAAGAGCTGCTGGAATCCCTGGATCCGTCTCATCCTCTGCGCGGCGATGCCCAGGAAATCGTCACGGCGACCGGGCGCATCTCCGCCCTCACGGGGAAACTCACGGAGCTGACTCGCAAGCAGGCTCAGCCCGCTGAACCAGTCAACGTCGGCGATTTGATGGGTTCTCTGCAGGCTCGTCTGGGGCAGGTCGCCGGCAGAGCGCGCGTGGAAATGATCCCCACCAGCTCGCCTGTCTGGGCCAATGCCGACGCCGCACAACTGGGCGACGTGATCCTCACCCTCGCTTCCGCGCAGCGCGATAGCGCTCTCGATCGCACCCGGCTCACCGTCTCTTGCGACATCGACAGAATCTCGGAACGTCTGCCGATCGCGACGCTCCCGGCCGGCCCCTACGCGCGCATCACGCTGCGCGATGACGGCCGTGGCCTGGATGCGACGCAACTCGCCGCCGTCTTCGATCCCATCCTGCACCCCTCCAAGCCCGAAGGCCTCGATCTGGCCCGGGCGCACAGCCTGATCCGCCAGTGGGGCGGCGACATCGCTTGTTCGAGCGAACGCCAGCAGGGCACGACATTTTCGATCTACCTGCCTGTTCCTGACATCCACTCCCAGGAACCGGTGGGCGCTGCTGCGGCCGCCGTGTCACAGCAGCCGGTTCCGGCCGTCGAGCCGGAACGCGAAACCATCCTGGTGGTGGATGATGAGGCCGGCATTCGCGGCCTCATGCGCAAAATCCTCAAACGGGAACGGTATGTGGTGATCGAGGCCGCCAGCGCGGAGGATGCTCTGCAAAAGGCCGCGGAGCACGGCGGCCCGATCCACCTGCTTTTGACCGACGTGATGTTGCCTGGAATGTTGGGACCGGAGCTGGCGCGCAAACTCTACGCCCTGGATCCCACTTTGAAGGTTCTTTACATCTCCGGCTACACGCAGGATGAATCCGTGCGCGCCGGGGAGTATCCCCCGGGTGCGCGTTTCCTGCCGAAGCCGTTTACGCTGGGTGCTCTACTGGGCAAAGTTCGCGAGACTCTCGATTCGTAACGCGGAAGTCTAGCGAACCGGCTGCGAAACTTCGGACTTCTGCTCCACCGTTTCCGGCTTCACCGTCCGCGAACCCACGGCATTGGCCAACGCTCGCAGATCCGCTTCATTCGTTGCCGTGGCGGTCATCGGCTCCGCATGAGTCCGATGCCGCCACACGAACTTTTCCCGGCATGGCAGGAAGCTCGCGAAGTTACATCGACACGCCGCGCAGCGGTATGGGGTTGCCCCTAGTGTTATTTTTAGGTGCGTGCTGGCCGGAGGGTGGTAATACTGCAGGCTCCACGTTGTCAGTTCCTGCCGGTAACAGCGCGGGCACTTGGCGTATTTCCAGGCATCGTTCGCCCACATGCTGGTTTCCCAGCGCTCATTGCACCGTCGGCACCGCAGTTGGTAAATGCCGCACAGCGCCTTGAAGGCCTCTCCGATCCCGTGACGTGCCGAAACCCGGGCATCGCGGGTGCCGCACTTAGGACATGCTAGCTGCATAGTTCTGTACCTGCATTATACGGATACTGAACCTTTTCGGCTAGTCAAATACGCGTGAACGTACTGCTTTAGTACCAGTACTAACTCGTCGCACGCCGTCTGGCCACCCTTTACGCTCAGCCCGTCGATTTTCACCACGGGTAGTAACTCCCGGGTGGTCGAGGTGATAAAGACTTCCTCGGCAGCCTCTAAATCGGCAGGAACTAAGGTTTTCTCCAGGACCCTTAGCCCGCTGGAGGGTCGGATTTCTTCGAGCAGCACCGCCCGGGTCACCCCCGGCAGACATCCCGACGACAGCGGTGGCGTGTAAACCGTGCCCCGCTGAGCCACGAAAATGTTGGCTGAGGTACACTCGGCCACCTCGCCGCGCTCGTTCAGGAGCACCACCTCGTCCCAGCCCTGTTCGTGCGCCCGTTCGTACCAGGTCAGGTTCTGCGCCCAGGAGGTGTACTTCACCCCCGCGAACTCATTGGCCGCATGGCGGCCGTGCGGGACCACGCCCAGCCGTACATCCTCGCCCCACTGGTACACATTGGCCGTGAATGCGACCACGTCGAACTCCGGCATCTGCCCGTGCCCTTGAAACAGCCCGCCGTGATTCCGAACGATATTCACGCGCAGCGTGGAGTTGCCCGCATCATTGGCCTTGATCAGGCGATACAGCTTCTCTTCCAGAAACTTCGGATCCTGCGGGAACGGCACACGCATGCGCTGCGCATCGTGCTTCATGCGCGCGTAGTGGCGCTCCCAGGCGAACATGATCCCGTCATAGACGCGGATGGTGGAAAACACACCCCATCCGGTTAGGAACCCCGTCTGGCCTGCGGAGATGCTCAGCTCCGCTGCGTCGCGGATCTCGTCGTTGTGAAGGAAAAGCCGGTGCATGTTCCTTCAATTCTACGGCTTCTTCGCCTAGGGCAGCTTCAGCGCATCGCTGGTCGACAGATTCAAGAAATTCCGCGCCCACGTGTCAACCGTGCGATGCTCAGAACTCCGCCAGCACTTTCTGCAACGCATCCCGAGGGATCATCTTCGGTTGCAGCGGAGTGCTGATCCCCGGCTGCAACGTTACGCGCGTCGCCAGATTGTTGAAGTGCCTCAGAAAGTCCGGTGCGCGAGCCAGATCCGCCGCCGGCGATTCTTCCCATGTCGCCACGAAGTATTCGCCCGGCGGAATATTCGTGATGATATTCCCGGTGTTCAAGAACACGTTCCCGTTCTGCGTCAGTAGATCCGGCACCACCGGCCACAGCACCATCGGCGAAGGGCGCGTCAGTTGATACGTGACGCTGGCGCTGGCCGTCGAAAGCAGCAGTTCCAGCGTATGTTTGCCCTCACCGAGCTCCAGCCGCTTGCCAGTCAGATCCTTG
>CANIIC010000090.1 GCA_947467395.1 Bryobacterales bacterium | reverse complement strand
GCCATTCTAGGGGCCGCCGGCCTCTACGGGCAGGTGGCTGGACGGCTTTCTGGAACAGTCTTGGACCCAACAGGGGCGCCCATTCCAAAAGCCTCGGTGCAACTCTTCCTCGGCGGTGGTGAATCTGCTGTTGTGGCGGGCAACTCAAACGAGGACGGGGTCTTCTTATTCCCCTCTGTTCGCCCCGAAACGTACGACATTGTCATCGAAGCTCCGGGTTTCCGCAAACAAGCTGTTCGTGCCGTCAAGGTGACGCCTGCCCAGGAAACGCCAATCGGGAAAATTTCCATGGCCTTGGGCGTAGTTAGCGACGCGATCGAGGTAACGGCAGAAGTCCAGCGCGTTCAAACCACGAATGCAGAAATTGCGACAACGGTTACGAATGAACAGCTGCGCCGTTTGCCGACCTTGAATCGCAGTCCGATTGCTTTGTTGCAGACCCAGGCGGGTGTGCAGACGAATAACCGCGCAAGCACCACGATCAACGGTATGCGCGTTTCGTTTGTGAATATCACCTTGGATGGGGTGAACATTCAAGACAACTTCCTCCGCGACAATGGCGTTGACTTCCAGCCAAACATGTTGTTGCTGGACCAAGTCGCCGAAGTCAATATCGGCACCTCCAACAATAATCTCAGTCAGGGCGGAGGAGCGGCGCAAATCAACTTCGTGACGCCTTCAGGCTCCAACGTCTATCACGGATCCCTTTTGTGGACGAACCGCAACAATGCGCTTGCGGCGAATTCCTGGTTCAATAATCGCGACGGTGTGGCTCGCCCGTTTCTGAATCAAAACCAGTTCGGCGGCGCGCTGGGCGGCAAGATTATTAAAGACAAATTATTTTTCTACGGGAACTATGAAGGTCTGCGTCTGGTGCAGCAGTCGACCGCCAATCGGACCATGCTGACCGACGACGCGCGGAAAGGGATCTTTACCTACGTTGCCGGGGGGGTGACGCAGAAAGTGAACTTGATGCAGACGGTCGGGCTGTCGGCTGATTCTGCCGCGCTGGCCCTAATCAACGCTATGCCTGCTGCCTCAAAGATCAACAACTTTCGCGTAGGCGACTCCAGCGAATCCCTGCTGCGGAATACGGCCGGCTATTCGTTCCTGGTTCGCAATAATCGAATCCGAGACAACGTTACCGGAAAGCTCGACTACTATCTGAATTCTAAGAGCAGCCTGTCTGGTACCTACTCCTGGAATCGGGATATTTTGGACCGTCCGGATTTGGCGAACGATTACTCCTACGTGCCCAAGGTGAGCAATACCAGCAAGCCTACTTTGGCCTCCGCCACTTGGCGATGGAGCCCGACGGCCTCCACAACGAACGAACTTCGGGGTGGTTTCAATCTTACGCAGGCGCCCTTCCTAACGTCGGAAACGTTCCCGTCTGCTTTGGCCGGTGGATTGTTGTTCAGCAACCCCGTGAATACGTTCCGCGCGCAGGGCCGCGATACGAACACCTACAACTTGCAGGATAATGCAACCACGATTCGCGGTAAGCATAATTTGCAGTATGGCTTCCAGTATCAGCTGATTAACACTGTGCCGTACAACGACGCCGGGATCACCCCGACCTACACGCTGGGCATTTCGACGGCGAGTACTTTCGGCCTCAGTTCGAACCAGCTGCCTGGCATCAGTGCCGCGGATCTGAGCACCGCAAATGCCCTCCTCGCCAACGTTGCTGGACTGGTTTCGTCGGCGGCGCAAACGTTTAACATCACTGGTCGGGACTCCGGGTTCGTGAACGGCGCCACCAATATCCGCAACTTCACACAAGCGAACTGGTCAGGGTACTTTCAGGATTCCTGGCGCATGAATCGGCGTTTGACGGTGGTCGCTGGTCTTCGCTACGAATACTTTACTCGCGTCGATGAGAAGGATGGTCTGTTCTTGTTGCCGCAGGGCATCAATGCTGGGAACGCCCGTCAACTGCTGCTGAGCAACGCGACTTACGATTACGCCGGTAGTGCTGTTAATCGGCCTTGGTATAACCCAGACAAGAACAACTTTGCGCCCAATGTCGGATTCTCCTGGGATCTGTTCGGTACGAGTAAGACTGTGTTGCGCGGCGGTTACTCCGTGAGCTTTGTAAACGATCAGAATATTGCCGCCCTACGGAATAACGTCACTACCAATGCAGGCTTGTCTTCGAGTCGAACCTTGTCCGGGCTGACTTCGCGACTCTCAAATCCAACGGTAATTGCCCCTCCGACGTTCAAGGTTCCTCGCACAGCCGCGGACAATTACGCTCTGGATACACAGAGTGCTCAAGGTGCAATCGATCCGAATTTGAGGACGCCGTACGTCAATCAGTACTCCCTGGGGATCCAGCATGACGTGAAGGACACCATTATCGAAGTGCGGTATGTCGGCAACCACGCGGTCAAACAGTTCCGTGCGTTTGATCTCAACCAGGTGAACATAGGGGTTCCAGGTTACCTGGATGATTTCAAGAAAGCGTACAACAATGGTCTGCTTTCGCAGAACGCCGGGTTGGGTTTTAATCCAGCGTATAACGCAGCCCTCTCCGGGAGTCAGCCGCTACCCTTCTTTACAAATAATCTGGCGAGTGGCGGCCTCTTGTCGAACGCCACTATTCGAGGCTTGATTCAACAGCAGCAGGTGGGGGATCTTGCCAGCACCTACCAGATCAACGGTCTCAACGGCAGCACAAACTTCTTTGCCAATCCGTACGGGTTGGGGATGAATTTTCTGACTAATTATAGCCACTCTTCGTATAACGCGCTGCAGACCGATGTCCGGCGCCGCATGCGAAACGGGGTACAGTTGCAGTTCAATTACACCTACGGCAAGGTGATGTCGGACACATCTGGCGACACGCAGTCGCGTTTCGATCCGTTCCTGGATGCCAACAACGGTTCCATCGAACGTGCTCGAGCGGTTTTCGACGTGACCCATATTATTCGGGCCAACGGTGTTTATGAACTGCCGTTTGGTGCCGGTCATCGCTGGACCAGTTCCAATCCGGTGATCAGCCGCATCATCTCAGGTTGGAACTTCGGCGCGACAACGACTCGCCAGTCGGGCACGCCATTTTCGATCTTGTCCGGGCGAGGTACGTTCAATCGGGCTGCCCGGTCTACGAACAATACGGCAAACACGAATCTCACCAAAGATCAGTTGGATCAGATCATCGGCTACCGTATGACGGGAATCGGGCCGTACATCGTGGCTGCCTCGGCCCTTGGATCGGATGGTCGAGCGGTCGCGGCCGATGGGGCCGCCGCTTTTGCCGGCCAGGTGTTCTTCCAGCCGACTGCGGGAAACATAGGCGGGTTGCAGCGCCGGTACTTCTCCGGACCGTGGAATTTCGCCCTCGACTTCTCTGTCCAGAAGGTTACTCGGTTAACAGAGCGGCAGACGATCGAATTGCGGATGGATTCGACCAACATCATGAACCACCCCACTTTTGACGTCACCGGAGATTATTCGATCACATCAACTACCTTCGGTCGCCTCACCAATACCGGTCTGGGTAGTCGGCGGCTTGTGCAGTTCGGCCTGATCTACCGATTCTAGGGTCGGTCTCGTTAAGAAAAAGAGGGAGGATTTCGATCCTCCCTCTTTTTTGCGTGGGGCTTAAGCGGCTGTTTTATACTGATGTTTTATGGCGCATCCACAAATGAGCGGGAAGCCCTCGGGGCGGCCGGGCGGAGGACCCCCTCAGATGGGCGGGAAGCCTCCTCAGGCGAAATTGATGGGGTTGCTGAAGCCGTACAGAGGCCTGGTGATTCTGCTGGTGGTCCTGACGATCGCTGGGAACGGGCTGAATCTACTGATCCCTCGACTGGTAGGCCGGGGCGTCGACAGTCTGACCACGCGGGGTTCGCTGGCTCCGGAACTGGTGCAGCAGTTCTTGTTGGCGGGTCTGATCGTGTTCCTGTTCTCGTATGGGCAGAACCTGGTGCAGACCGTGGCGGCGGAGCGTGTTGCTCGGGAGCTGCGGGCGAAGCTCGCGGCGAAGATTTCCGATCAGAGCTTCGGCTACGTGGAGAACGTCACGCCTTCGAAGCTGCTGACGAATCTCACGTCCGACGTGGATGCGGTGAAGATGTTTGTTTCGCAGGCGATTTCGACGATCATCTCGTCCATCTTCCTGATCATCGGGACCAGCATCCTGCTGCTGACGATCCAGTGGCGATTGGCGTTGGCGGTGTTGGGCATCGTGCCATTGATCGGGCTGGCGTTCAAGTTCGTGTTTGGGCGAGTGCGCGCGCTGTTCATGGAATCGCAGGGCGCCATCGACCATCTGAATCGCGTGATCAATGAGAGCGTGTTGGGCTCGGCGCTGATTCGGATCCTGAATACGCAGCACTTGGAGTACGACAAGTTTCTGGTGGCGAATGCGAAGGCTCGCGATATTGGGCTGAGCATCCTGCGATTGTTCGCCGCGCTGATTCCGGTGATCACGCTGGCGATGAATGTGGCGATTGTGGTGATTTTGGCGCTGGGCGGACACTTTGTGATCGCGGGCAGTTTGACGCTGGGCGATTTTACGGCGTTCAATACGTATCTCACGATTCTGGTGTTTCCGATCATGATGATCGGGTTCATGAGTAATGTGATCGCGATGGCGGGGGCTTCGTATGCTCGTCTGGAGATGGTGCTGAACGCGCCACCAGCGGAAGCTCGGGAGCGGACGAAGGCGGCGTTGAGTGGTGAGATCACCTTGGAAAACGTCAGCCTGGAGTTCGGTGAGAAGAAGGCGCTGAAGAATGTTTCGTTCGCGGTGAAGCCGGGGACGAAGACGGCGATCATCGGGCCGACGGCGGCGGGGAAGACGCAGATTCTGAATTTGCTGATCGGACTGCTGAAGGCGACCGAGGGGCGGATTCTTTACGACGGCGTACCGGTGGAAGACTTCGATCCAGAGACGCTGCATCGCCAAGTGGGGCTGGTGTTTCAGGACAGTTCGTTGTTCAACCTGACACTGCGGGAAAACATCGCGTTCAGTAACTCCGTCGCGGATGCGAGTTTGGATAAGGCGATTCAGACGGCAGAGCTGCAGGGCTTCGTGGATGCGTTGCCGCAGAAGCTGGACACGATCGTGTCTGAGCGCGGAACCACGCTTTCGGGCGGACAGAAGCAGCGCGTGATGTTGGCGCGCGCACTGGCGCTGGATCCGAAGATTTTGCTGTTGGATGATTTCACGGCTCGTGTGGATACGACTACGGAGCAGGCGATCTTGGGCAACGTGGAGCGCAACTATCCGGGCATCACGTTGGTCTCCGTGACGCAGAAGATCGCGTCGGTGGAGCACTATGACCAGATCATTCTTTTGATGGAAGGCGAAGTTCTGGCGCAGGGGACGCACGCGGAACTGATGGAGACCTCGCCTGAATACGTCCAGGTTTACAACTCTCAGCGGAGCACGAGCCACTATGAACTACACGCTTGATTCGGGGGCAGGGAACCCGGCGGTGAAGCGGTCGCTGATGGCGGGGCTGCGGAAGCTGGCTCCGGTGATGGACGGCGAGAGGGCCGGGCTGCTGCAGGCGATGGTCGCGATTCTGATCAACTCTGGCGCGGCACTGACGGCGCCGGTGATCATCTCGCACGCGATCGATACGTCGATCCGGCAGGGGGACAGGCCGGGACTGTTTCGCTGGGCGGCGCTGGCGCTATTGATTTACGTGTTCGGCGTGGTGGCAAGTTACTTCCAGGTTCGCGTGATGGGCGGTGTGGGCCGTCGCGTGTTGTACAACTTGCGCAACGCTTTGTTCACCAAGCTGCAGCAGTTGCCGGTGGCGTTCTTCAATCAGAACAAGGCCGGGGACCTGATCTCACGCTTGAATAACGACACGGACAAACTGAATCAGTTCGTGGGTCAGGCCATGATGCAATTCGTGGGCAGCGTGGTGCTGATGACTGGTGTCGGCATCTTCCTGCTTTCGCTGAATCCTCGCTTGGGTGCGGCCGCGTTGATTCCCGCGTTGGGCGTGGCGATCATCACGCAGCTCACTTCGGGATGGGTGTCGAAGCGGAACAAGCAGAGCCTGCAAGCACTGGGTGGGATGAGCGCAGAAGTACAGGAGGGCTTGGGGAACTTCAAGGTGATCGTGGCGTTCCATCGGACGGATTACTTTCGTGCGAAGTTCGCGGTAGCGAATGAGAAGAACTACGACGCGTCGATTTCCGCAGGCTACGCGAACAACCTGTTCATGCCGTTGTATGGGCTGGCGGCGACGATGGCGCAGCTGATCGTGATCGCCTACGGAATCTATTTGATCCAGAGCGGGCAGACGACGGTCGGGTTGCTGGTGGGGTTCCTGCTGTATGTGAACAGCTTCTACGGACCGCTGCGGCAGTTGGCGACGGTGTGGGCGCAGTTCCAGATGGCGCTGGCGGGGCTGGATCGCATCTCTGAGGTGTTGGCGCTGGAATCGAACATGCCTGTGCTGCCAGCGGGTGCTGCCGAAGGCGAGGCTGTCATCGAGTTCCGGGGCGTGCGGTTCGAATATCCGGGTGGCAAGGAAGTGCTGCGCGATGTCAGCTTCGCGTTGGAGCGCGGGAAGTCTTACGCACTGGTGGGCCCGACGGGCGGCGGCAAGACGACGGCTGCGCTGTTGATGGCGCGTTTGTATGATCCCGCCGAAGGGACGGTGTTGTTGGATGGTCGCGACATCCGGACGTATGCTCCCGAAGAGCGCACGCGGAAGATCGGTTTCATCTTGCAGGAGCCGTTCCTGTTCAGCGGCACGGTGCGCGACAACATCCTCTACGGCAACGGCGACTTCGCGAATCATACGGCGGAGCAGTTGGCGAAGGTGCTGGAAGAGGCGAATCTAAATTCGCTTCTGGCGCGCTTTCCGGAAGGGTTGACCACGCCGGTGACGGTGGGCGGCAGCAGTATCAGCCTGGGGCAGAAGCAGTTGATCGCCTTCATGCGGGCGGTGCTATTGAAGCCGGAGTTGCTGATTCTGGATGAGGCGACGGCGAACATCGATACGGTCACAGAGCAGTTGCTCGAAGAGATCTTGCAGAAGTTGCCGGCATCGACGACGAAGGTGATCATCGCGCATCGGTTGAATACGATCGATAACGTGGATCAGATTTTCTTCGTGAACTCCGGTGGTATTACTGCGGCGGGATCGATGGAACATGCCGTGGATCTACTGATGCACGGGAAGCGGGAGAGCTAGGGTGGCCGACGATACTCGCGAACGGCTACTGCGCGCGGCGACCGAGGTGTTCGCCGAAAAGGGCTACGCCGCGGCTACCGTGCGCGAGATCTGCACGCGGGCTGATGCGAACGTTGCGCTGATCAACTACTACTTCGGGGACAAGCTCGCGCTGTATGAGCAGGTGTTGCGGGATGTGGTGGCTGCGGATCCGGCGCGTGCGCCAGGACTGCTGGGGGCGAGTCCAGAGGAGGGCTTGCGCGTCATCATCGGGACGATGCTGGAGAAGGCGAGTGAAGCTCGCGGGAACTCCAGTCTTCGTTACCGGCTGATGATGCATGAGTTTTCGCACCCATCTGAGGGCACGGTCCGGATGCTGGAGATCACGATGCGTCCGGTGTACGACAAGCTACGGACGCTGGTGAGCGCGATTTCCGGCCTGCCTGCGACGCACGATCATGTGCGGCTCTGCGTCCATAGTCTGCTGGGGCAGGTGGCGCACTTCGCACACTCCGGGCCGATCATGGAAGCGCTGTGGCCGGAGATGAAGCTGACTGCGGAGCAACGGAAGATGGTGGCGGAACACATCGCCGGATCAATGCTGGTGTACTTGCGGGAAACGTCACCGGCGGCCCACCTGTAAGCGAGCCGCCGGTGTGCTGATTCGCTAGAGCTTGTTCACTGCGTTTACGATGGCGCCTTCGTTCAGGTAGGCAGCGATCTGTTCGGCTACTTGGAGCGCTACGTTCTCCTGGGCTTCGTGCGTGGATGCGCCCAAGTGCGGCGTGGCGATGACTTGTTCCATACCGAAGAGCGGATGCTCGGTAGCCGGCTCTTTCTCGAACACGTCGAGTGCGACGCCAGCGACCTGACCGGATTCGAGAGCTGCCTTCAGATCGGTTTCGTTGATCAGCCCGCCACGAGCGCAGTTGATGAGGCGCACGCCTTTCTTGGTCTTGGCCAGCGTGTCCTTGTTCAGGATGTTGCGGGTTTGGTCGGTCATCGGTGTGTGGAGCGAGATGAAATCGGCGTTGGCGAGCAGGTCGTCCAACTGAACCTTCTTCACGTTGATCTCTTTGGCGCGCTCGACCGTCATGTAGGGGTCATACACAATGACGCTCATTTTGAGGCCCTGGGCGCGGTCGGCCACGATGCTACCAATGTTGCCGCAGCCGATGAGGCCCAGCGTCTTGCCAGTGACTTCGACGCCCATATATTTGTTCTTGAGCCACTTGCCTTCGTGCGTGGTGATGTTGGCGTGACCGAGTTGGCGCGCGGTGGCCATCAGCATGGCGATGGTGTGTTCGGCCGTGGTGACGGAATTGCCGAACGGAGTGTTCATCACCAGGATCTTGCGTTCGGTGGCCGCCGGGATATCGACGTTATCGACGCCGATGCCCGCGCGTCCGACGACTTTCAGCTTCTTCGCCGCGTCCAGGACCTTGGCGGTGACCTTCGTCGCCGAGCGGATGGCGAGGCCATCGTAATCGCCGATGATCGCGATCAGTTCGTCGGGCGTGAGGCCGGTTTTGACGTCCACGTCGATCTTGGCGCTCTTAAAAATGTCGACAGCGCGGGGGCTGAGTTTGTCAGAAATGAGAACTTTCGGCATGGCGGTTCCTTAAAATTGTGCTTTCACTTCGGCGTAGGCCCAGTCGAGCCAGGGCAGCAGGGCTTCGAGGTCGGAGGTTTCGACTGTAGCGCCACCCCAGATGCGCAGGCCCGGAGGCGCATCGCGATACGCGCCGATGTCGTATCCGGCTTTCTCTTTGTCCACGAGCGACACGAGCGTCTTCACGTGCTTGGCTTGATCCTCGGCGGAGAGTGCCGTGTAGGCGGGGTCCACGATCTTGAGGCAGATGGAGGTGTTCGAGCGCGAGGCTTGGTCGTCGGCGAGGAAGCCCGCCCAGTTCGATTTTGCGACCCAGGCTTCTATCGCGGCGAGGTTCGTGTTGGAGCGCGCAATCAAAGCAGGGAGTCCGCCGATGGATTCGGCCCAGCTCAAACTATCCAGCGCGTCTTCGACGGCCAGCATCGACGGCGTGTTGATGGTCTCGCCCTGGAAGATGCCTGTGATGAGCTTGCCGCCCTTGGTCATCTGGAAAAGTTTCGGCAGCGGACGATCGGGCGTGTACGTTTCCAGACGTTCGACTGCACGCGGACTGAGCGCGATCATGCCGTGGCCGCCTTCGCCGCCGAGCACTTTCTGCCAGGACCAGGTCACGACGTCGAGCTTCGCCCACGGGATCTCCATGGCGAAGACGGCGGAAGTGGCATCGCAAATGGAGAGGCCTTGACGGTCCGCGGGGATCCAATCAGCATGGGGCACCTTCACGCCGGAGGTGGTGCCGTTCCAGGTGAAGACCACGTCGCGCGACCAATCGGCTTGGGCGAGATCCGGCAACTGGCCGTAGCCTGCGTCAAAGGTGCGCAGGTCTTTCAGCTTGAGTTGCTTCTTGCAGTCCGCAGCCCAGCCGCCGCCGAAGGATTCCCAGGAGAACACGTCCACGCCGCGCGCGCCCAGCATGGACCACAGCGCCATTTCGACTGCACCCGTATCCGATGCGGGGACGATGCCCAGCACGTAGTCGGCCGGCATGCCGAGAACCTTCTTGCTGCGTTCGATGACATCCTGCAGCTTGGTCTTGCCGATCTTGTGACGGTGCGAACGTCCGAGGGCCGCGTTGTTCAGGGCCTGCAAACTCC
The DNA here is from genome assembly GCA_947467395.1 of Bryobacterales bacterium. Lineage (GTDB taxonomy): Bacteria > Acidobacteriota > Terriglobia > Bryobacterales > Bryobacteraceae > Palsa-187. The sequence goes on along the minus strand of CANIIC010000090.1, from coordinate 5,864 downwards.
AGCCTGGGCGCTTGGCGCAAGGCCCAGAGGAGAAACACGGGTTCTTGGGAAGAGACGTAGGTTTCATGGGTGTAAAGCCGGAGCCTGCACGAACGAAGGGGATCAACTGCGGCTCCTTCCACGTTACAGGATCTGGTGGTTCCTGGGGGAATCGGGACCGTCAATCTAAACCCGGTATTCATGCGTACGGGGATTGACACCCACGCGCATATCCAATAGCATCCTCAAGTTGTCTTGCTTTGGGAGGGTTATGCGCTTTTACACACTAGTGTCTCTATTCACGCTCTGCGCTGCTGCCATGTTTGGCCAGACGGCCACCGGCACGATTACGGGAACGATTGCGGATCCGGCGGGTGCGGTTGTTCCGAATGCTCCGTTAGAACTTTCGAACACGCAGACGGGCACGATCGCACGCGCTCAGTCGAGCGAGACGGGAAACTTTTCGTTCACGAACTTGAGTGTGGGCTCTTACCAGCTCAATGTGAACGTGCCTGGATTTAAGAGCTACATTCGGCAGAACCTGTCGGTGCAGGCTGCTCAGACGATTCGTATCGATATCAGTCTGGAGGTTGGTACCTCGGCCGAATCGATCACGGTTACGGATCAGGCTTCGATGCTGTCGACGGAAAACGCGGCGATGGCGTCAAACGTCACGGTTGCCCGACTCAATTCACTGCCGATCCTGGGCATCGGTGTGAACTCGGCGAGCCCCGCGGGCATTCGCAACCCGCTGGCCTCTTCCGTGCTGACCCCCGGCGTGTTCTTCAACCCGGCGCAGGCGACGCGGGTGAACGGATCTCCGGCAAACACCTACGGCATCAAGCTGGACGGGCAGGACATCACTAACGGCGTAAACACCTCGGCCTCACAGCAACAGGTGCAGCCCTCCGTGGAAGCTCTGGAAGAAGTCGCGGTGCAGTCGTCGAACTACTCTGCTGAATTCGGGCAGGCCGGTTCCGGGTTGTTCCAATACACCACGAAGTCGGGTACGAACAAGTACCACGGCTCGGTCTACGACTACTTCGTGAATGAAGCGCTGAACTCCAGCCAATCCTTCACCCACATCCTGAATCGGGCGCGCCGCAACGATTACGGCGGCAGCATCGGCGGTCGCGTGTGGATCCCGAAGGTATATGACGGCAAGGACAAGACGTTCTTCTTCTTCAATATGGAAGTTTTCAAGGAGAACGCCATCATCTCCGATCAGTTCCGCACGGTTCCGATCCAGGCGTATCGCGATGGCAATTTCGCACAGGCGCTGACGGGCCGTGCGTTCACCGGCGCGCTGGCCACCGATGGTTTGGGCAACACGATGCTGGAAGGCCAGATCTTCGATCCGCTGACGGAACGGTTGGCGCTAAACGGCACGCGTGCCCGTCTGCAGTTCGCGAATAACCAGATTCCGGTGAATCGCTTCGATCCTTCGGCAGTGAAGTATCAGAACCTGATTCCGGCTCCGACAGGCCCGGGGCTGATCAATAACTTCGTGACCGGCTGGTCCAGCAATCGCAAGACCCCGGTGCCCTCGATCAAGATCGATCACAACTTCAGCAGCAAGCTGAAAATTGGGTTCTACAAGTCCTCCACGAAGACGGAGACGCCGTACGCGACGGGCTTCGGTTCGTCGGAAGGTTTCCCCGATACGCTGACCGCGACGCGCGGTACGTACATCTACTCGCGTACGTGGCGCGGCAACCTGGACTACACGATCACCCCGACCATGTTGCTGCACTTCGGCGTCGGTTACATCGTGAACGACTTCAGCGATAAAGCTCCGCTCACCAACTTTGACATGGTGAAGGTGCTTGGTATCACGGGTGGCACGATTGGTCCGGACAACGGTGCTCGCATCCCGGTCTTCGGCGCCAGCACGGGCCAGCAGAGCCGCGGCGGCATGTCGAACACAGGCCCCGGCATCGGTCAGGTTCGCAACCTGCTGCAGCGCCCCACGGCCCAGCTGAGCTTGAGCTGGGTGACGGGCAACCACACGTATAAGTTCGGTGGCGAATGGCGCATCGACGGTTATCCGGGTGCGACGCTGACGAACACCAGCGGCAACTTTACCTGGAGCGAAAATCAGACGGCGAATTCGTTCTTCCAGGGCCAGGCGTTGGGCGGTCTCTTTAGCGGCTTCCCGTACGCCAGCTTGCTGCTGGGGCGTGCGAACACCGTGACCATCGCGCAGCCGACAAACACGCGCGGCGGTCGCTTCTTCTGGTCGTGGTTCGCGCAGGATACGTGGAAGGTCACTCGTAAGCTGACGTTCGATTACGGTCTGCGCTGGGACATCTTCGGCTACCCGCGTGAACAGTACGGTCGTTCTCCAAACCTGGCTCCGGCGTTGGCGAACGCCAATGCCGGCGGTCATCCAGGCGCTTCGATCTTCGAAGCGAATTGCAACTGCCGCTTCGCGCAGAACTACAAGCTGGCCTACGCGCCGCGCTTGGGGTTGGCGTATCAGATTGACAGCAAGACCGTGGTTCGTGCGGGCTTCGGCATCAGCTACGCGATGTCGCAGGGCGGCGGTCAGGGTGCGGCGGGTGCGAACAATACCTTCTCCAACCCGAACTTCGGCGACCCCGCGATGATTCTCAGCAACGGGATTCCGGCTGCTTCGGCCTGGCCGAACCTGAAGCCGGAACTGTTCCCGATCTCGCCCTCCAACATCGCCGCTGGTCCTCCGGTGGTCGATCAGAACTACGGTCGTCCGTCGCGCATGTGGCAGTGGAACATCGGCCTGCAGCGCGAGATCTTCCGCGACTTGGTCGTGGAAGCTTCCTACGTGGGCAACCGTGGTGTATGGTGGCGCGCGTCGAGCTTGGTCGATTACAACGCGCTGCAGCCCAGCATCCTGAAGAACGTTTACAGTCTCGATTGGTCGAGCGCCGCGGATCGCACGATTCTGGCTGCGCAGGTGAACAGTGCTGCTGCCGCTCGCTTCCGGAATGTGATTCCGTACGGTGGTTTCCCAACAACGCAAACGGTAGCGCAGTCGCTCCGTCCGTTCCCGCAGTTCACGACACTGGCCGTTACCGGTGCGCCGCTGGGCAACACTTGGTATGACGCGCTGCAGATGAAGGCCACCAAGCGCTTCTCGCATGGTCTGGACTTTACCTGGACCTACACGTACTCGAAGGAACTGATGCTCGGCGCTGACAATGATCTTGGCGGCGGCGTGATCAACGACGTGTTCAATCGCGGCATCAACAAGCAGCTGTCGAGCTTCTCGCGTCCTCACGTGATGGTGCTCGCGGCTAACTACACGCTGCCGAAATGGGGCCTCAATCGCTGGATGGACGCCGCAGTGAAGGACTGGACGTTGGGCGCCGTGCTGCAGTATTCGAGTGGCCTGCCGATCCAGGCACCGCTGAACTCCAACAATAACAACAGCAGCACCCTGCTGCGCGCGACGTACGCGACGCGTGTGGATGGCCAGCCGCTGTACCTGCAGGATCCGAACTGCCACTGCTTCGATCCCAGCCGCACCATCGTGCTGAACGAAGCGGCCTGGACGAACACTCCGAACGGGAGCTTCAGCCCGTCGGCGGCGTTCTACAGCGACTATCGCTACCAGCGTCGTCCTCAGGAACTGATGAGCGCGGGTCGTATCTTCCGTTTGGGTGAGGGCCGTCAGCTGATGATTCGTGCGGAGTTTAGCAATATCTTCAACCGCACCTTGATGACGGTGGCGGGTTCCACCGCGGCGACGGGTGGCTACGTGCAGCCGGCGACGACGCTGGGCGCGCAATACACGAAGGATGCCCTGGGTCGCTACACCAGCGGCTTTGGCACGATCAACACAACGGGCACGGTGAACGGCGAGCGTCAGGGTACGCTGGTCGCGCGCTTTACCTTCTAACGAGTGGGAGTAGTTTGTACAAACGGGCGCTGCCGAAAGGTGGCGCCCGTTTTGTTTTGGGAGGGTACTTAGCGGGCTTGCTTCTCGGCTTCGGCCTGGTACTCTTCGTACGGACCCTTGAAGTCTTCCACTGTGTGATTGTGGACGTGCCAGATGCGTGTGGCGACTTCTTCAATCAAGCCGTGGTCATGCGTAACGACGAACACCGTGCCCTCGTATTTTTGTAGCGCCTGATCCAGCGCGCTGATCGATTCCAAATCCAAGTGGTTGGTAGGTTCGTCAAGCACCAGCACGTTCGGTTTCTGCAGCATCAAACGGCAGAACAGCAGTCGAGCAGCTTCGCCACCCGACAGATTGTCGGTCTTCTTGTGCACGTCGTCGCCGCTGAACAACATCTGGCCGAGTAGTCCGCGGAGTTCTTCCTGCGCAGCCTGCGGTGCGAAGTCGTGCAGATACTGGATAAGCGTGAGGCCGTCGGGAATGGAGTCCTTGTGATCCTGCGCGAAGTAGCCCACTGCGACTTCGTGACCCCAGGTGATCTTGCCGTTGTCGAGCGGGAACTCGCCATCGGTAACACCGGGAGCGTTCTTCACCAGCGAACGGAGCAGCGTCGTCTTGCCGGCGCCGTTGCGGCCGATGACGGCGATCTTCTCACCGCGGCTGATGGAGGCAGTGAAGTTCTTGATGACCGGATCGGCGTCGTAGGACTTAGTCAGATGCTCCACTTCGAGCGGATGGCGGCCCGACGGGCGATTCATCTGGAAGCGAATGAACGGTCGCGCAATGTTGGACTTCGCCAGTTCTGTAGTCTTGAGGCGTTCGACTTCCTTCTTGCGCGAGGCGACTTGAGAAGAACGCGTACCGGCGGCGAAGCGCGCGATGAAGTCGTTCAACTGCTCGATCTTCTTTTCGCGTTGGGCGTTGCCGGCTTCGATGGTGGCGCGGATCTGCGTCTTGGCCAGCACCATGTCGTCGTATCCACCGGTGTAGGTGATCACGGCCTGGTAATCGATGTCGGCGACGTGGGTACAAATGTCGTTGAGGAAGTGGCGATCGTGCGAGATGACGATCAGGCAGCCGTCGTAGGCCTTGAGGTAGTTCTGCAGCCAGTGGACGGAGTCCAAGTCAAGGTTGTTCGTGGGTTCGTCCAGTAGCAGTGCCGGAGGATTGCCGAACAGCGCTTGAGCCAGCAGCACGCGAACCTTTTGGCCGCCCTGCAACTCGCTCATCTTCTTTTCGTGGAGCGACTCCGGGATATCGAGGCCGTCCAACAGGATCGCGGCGTCGGGTTCGGCCGTATAGCCACCCTCGTCGCCGACGATGCCTTCAAGCTCGCCTAGACGCATGCCATCTTCATCGGTCAGCGTGGCCGGATCTTTTTCGTAGAGCTTCTCGCGCTCCTGCAGCGCCGTCCACAGCGGGGCGTTGCCCATGATCACCGTATCGATGACACGAAAGGCATCGAACGCGAACTGATCCTGCGCGAGCACGCCCATACGCTTCGGGCGCGTTACGGAGCCCTTGGAGGGCTCGTTCTCACCGGTCAGGATCTTCATCAGGGTCGACTTGCCGGCGCCGTTCGGTCCGGTGATGGCGTAACGCCGTCCGGTCTGAAAAGTAACGGTGACGTCTTCGAACAGAATGCGAGCGCCGAAGCGCATGGAGATGTTGTTAAGAGAAATCAAAGGGGATCCAGCAGAAAGAAACTAAATTTCAGTATAGCGCGGGGTCTCCTATCATATAAGACATGACCATTACGACTTCCAAGCGCTGGGCGCTGGCGGCGAACTTGCTGCTGTTGACGGCGGCCGGCATCTACGCCGCGGAGCGCATCACCGAACTGTCGCTCACCACCAAAGAGCTGTACCCGGAAAGCATCACGTCCATGAAGGACGGCACGTTGATTGTAGGTAGCGTGGGCCAGGGTAACGTGTGGCGTATCGCGCCGGGCACCAAGGATGCCAAGGAGTGGATCAAGCCCGGCACCGGCGGCTTGAATCAAGTG
>CANIIC010000089.1 GCA_947467395.1 Bryobacterales bacterium | reverse complement strand
TGGGCGACCTGTATGGCCGCGAGCCGTTCTGCAATGAGGTAATTCCGTACACGCCGAAGACGCTGGGCGAGAAGTGGGCTGCTGGGCGGGCTCTGGCGTCGCGCAAGTTCGATATGGCGATTCTGCTGCAGAACGCGTTCGAGGCGGCGGCGGTGGCGTATGCGGCCCGGATCCCGGAGCGAATCGGGTATGCGCGGGATGGGCGGAGCTTCCTGCTGACGAAGGCCGTGGCGGTGCCAGTCGAGAAGGTCCACGAGCGGTTCTACTACCTGAAACTGCTGAAGCGCGCGGGGATCCTGGATCGGGTGCCGGAGTGTGAGGCGATTCGGCTGGACGGGGCTCCTGCGGCTCGGGCGGCGGGGTTGGAGCGGTTCGCCAAGCGCGGCATGGGTCAGGTGATCGTGGGGGTAAGTCCGGGGGCTGCGTATGGCACGGCCAAACGCTGGATTCCGGAACGGTTCGCCGAGGCGGCTAGCACGGTCGCGAAGCAGTTGGGTGGGCAGGTGGCGGTGTTCGGGGCGCAGTCGGAGCGCGACGTGTGCCAGATCGTCACGCAGAACCTGACGGTGCCGGGCCACAACTTCGCGGGCGAAACGTCATTGGGCGAATACATCGAGCTGGCGGCGGCGTGTAGCGCGTATCTGACCAACGATTCAGGGCCGATGCACATTGCTTCGGCGCTGGGATTGCCGACGGTGGCGATCTTCGGGGCGACGAATCATGTGACCACGGGGCCGACGGGGCCACTGGCGGTGGTCGTGCGTGAAAATGTCGAATGTTCTCCGTGTTTGAAGCGCGAATGCCCGATCGATCATCGCTGCATGACCCGGGTAGATGCGGCTCGGGTGGCGAAGACGGCGCTGGAACTGCTCAAATAATAAGATCCCAGTGGATACACGAACTAAAATTCTCTCGAACGAAGACGCGCGCAAACTTGCGGGCGCGACCATTGTGAGCGGCTGCTTCGATCCCATCACCCACGCGCATGCGGAACGGCTGAAAGGCCTGAAGAAACATGGCTCTCCGTTGCTGGTACTGATCGCGACTCCGGCGAATCCGATTCTACCGGCCGAGGCGCGCGCGAATCTGATCGCGGGGCTGGCCTGCGTGGATGCGGTCACCATCATCGGCAGCGTGTATCCCGAAGGGCTGACCCCGCACACGCAGTTGGAGACCGAAGATGCGGCTCGCTTGGAGCAACTGATCCAACACGTGCAATCGCGGCAGCAAGCGGCGCAGTAGCGCCCCCTCACGCAATGTTTCGCATCCTGGTGATCCGGCTTGGCAGCTTGGGCGACGTCATCCATGCACTGCCGGCGGTCGCCAGCCTGAAGCACAGCTTCCCGCGCAGCCACCTGAGCTGGATCATCAAGCCGCAGTGGGCTCCGCTGCTGGAAGACAACCCGTATGTGGATGAGGTGATCCCGTACCAGCGCACGGCTCCGGGAATCGCGGCAGCGTGGCGCAGGCTACGCGGGGAGCGCTGGAACCTGGCGGTGGATCTGCAGGGCTTGATTCAATCGTCGCTGGTGGCCGCTGCGGCGCGCGCAGACAAGATTGTGGGGCTGGACCGGTCCCAGGCTCGGGAACCGCTGGCGGCGATGGTGTACTCGACCGCAGTGCGCACGACGGCGCTGCATCGCGTGGACCGGTATCTGGAGATCGCGGCGGCGGCGGGCGCGACGAACCTAGTCCCAACGTTTCCGCTGCCGCAGGGCAAACCCGAAGGTACGTTGCCGGAAGGTCCGTTCGTGCTGGCATGTCCGCTGGCGGGGTGGGCGTCGAAGCAGTGGCCGCTCGAATATTATGAGGAGTTGGCAGCCGGTTTGAAGATTCCTCTAGTGCTGAACGGGTCGCCTGCGGCGGCGGAGACGCTGGCTCGGGTGGAAGGGGCGCAGGTGCACATTTCGGGCATCCCTGGGCTGATCCACGCGACGCGCAGGGCGAAGGCGGTGGTGGGCGTCGATAGCGGTCCGCTGCATCTGGCGGCGGCGTTGTCGAAACCGGGGGTCGCGATCTTCGGGCCAACCGATCCGGCGACGCATGGTCCGTACGGGGGGACGATTCGGGTGCTGCGGAGTCCGGATGCGGTGACGTCGTACAAGCGGAAAGACGAAGAAGACCCGAGCATGCGTGCGATTCAGCCGGGCGAGGTTCTGGAGATTTTGAATGCACTTCCCTAAGGCGTACGCCGATCGCGTGCAACGGCTGCGCGTGCCGGGCGGGTTCGTGCTGATCGCGAGCTTCCTATTGCTGGCCGATCCGGTGTGGAAGTCGCTGGCCGTGGGGCTGACGATTTCGGTGCTGGGGCTGGCGCTGCGCGCGTGGGCGGCGGGACATCTGGAGAAGAACACGACGCTGTGCGATGGCGGGCCGTATCAGTATTTGCGGAACCCGTTGTACATCGGGACGCTGACGGCTGCGTTCGGCTGCGTGATCGCGTCGCGGCGATGGGAGATCGGCGTGGTGTTCGCAGTGTTGTTCCTGTTGATCTACCTACCGGTGGTGGAGCTAGAGGAGCAGCATCTGAGGAAGCTGTTCCCAGCCTACGATGCGTATGCGAACGAAGTGCCTCGGTTGATCCCGCGGATTCCGGGTCGCAAGAGCGCGCGGCGGTTCCGGTGGGCGACGTACTTGAAGAATCAGGAATATCAGGCGGGGATCGCGTTCGGGATCGCAGGGCTGTGGCTCGCGTGGAAGTGCCTTTCCTGATCGCCAAAAGAAAAAGAGCCCACCGTTGACCGGTGAGCTCCTTTAATTAGTAGGTTTCAGATTAACCGAGCGAAACCGGGTCAGGTTGCAGACGGCCGCTGGAATCGCCGAAGTGGTCGATCTTCACGCCGGTCTTTTCCATGATCGACAGCAGCAGGTTGCAGACCGGAGTGTCCTGTTTGAACACGAAGTGTTCGCCGGTCTTGATCTTGCCGCCGAGCTTGCCGGCCAGCAGGATCGGCACATCGCTGTGGCGATGCAAGTTGCCGTTGCCCATGCCGCTGCCGTACATGATCAGGCTCTGATCCAGTAGGCTGCCGCCGGCGTCGCGCGTGTTCTGCATCTTGTCCAGGAAGTACGCCAGCATGCGGACGTGGTGCGTATCGATCAGCGACTTTTTGGCCATCAGTTCCGCGTCATCGCGGTGATGCGAAACGGAGTGGTGGGCTTCCGGGACCTGGATGCTGGGGTACGGGCGCAGGCTGAGTTCGCGGGCCATGATGAACGTGAAGACGCGCGTCATGTCCGTCTGGAAGGCCAGCACCTGGAGGTCGAACATCAGCTTGGTGTGATCCTCGAAAGTATCCGGGATGCTCAGGGGGCGATCCGGAAGGGCGACGGATTGGACGCTCTGCTTTTCGGTGTTCTGGATGCGGGTTTCGATTTCGCGAACCGACTCCATGTATTCGTTGAGCTTCGTGCGATCGCTGCGACCAAGGGACTTCGCGAGCTTGGCGGCTTCGGCGGAGACCGAATCGAGGATGCTGCCGGTGGCCTTCACTTGCGCGAGGCGTTGGGCTCCGGTGCCGCCGTCGCCGAAGAGGCGTTCGAACACGATGCGGGGGTGATTCTCCGTCATGTTCGGCGTGGTCTCGTTGCGCCAGGAGACGGTGTTCACGTAGAAGCAGTCGCCGGCGTCGCAGGAGCCCTGCGATGCGGTATCGGTGGTGAGTTCCAGCGACGGAATCGGCGAATCCTTACCGAGCTCGCGGGCGATGATCTGGTCGGCCGTAATGGCCAGCTTCATTTCGACGCCGGGGCGGGTGCGGTCATAGGCGTGGACGCCGGTGAGCCATGCGGCCGAAGCGCGCGTGTGGTCGCCGGAGCCGTCGCCCTTGGTGTCGGCTTCCAGGTGCGAGAGGCCGCTGACGATGTTGAACTGGCCGCGCATGTTCTTGAGCGGTTCCAGATTCTTGGTGAGCTCGAAGTTCGGGCCCGCCGTCTTGGGCTTCCAATCGTCCCAGATCACGCCGTGGGAGACGTAGACGAAGCCGACGCGAGGCGTCGATTTCACCTGCGCCGAGAGCGCGGGGATCATGGAATCCAGCAGGGGCAGCGCGAGTGTCGCGCCGGCGCCCTTGAGGAACATTCTGCGCGGAACAGACTTTCTGGTAATGAAGTTCATGAAAGTTCTCTCTGACCTGAATCTAACCTATTGGTTCCTCACCGGCAAGGTGGACCGCATCTGGAACGGTTTGGACTTGACGATGCCGTTCACCAAGGCGGTGAACGTGTAATTTTGCTTGGCGGCGTCGCGCACGATGGTGCGGATCGCGGGGCCGTCGAAATACTGGACGTTGCGGCCGACGGCGTACATCATCAGCTTCTCGGTGATGGCGCTGACGAAGCGTTCCTTGTCCTTGAGGATGATGCCCTTGAGGCCTTCGACGCCGGTGAACTTGCTGCCGTCCACCAACTGCGTGGAGGCGTCAATCGGCTTGCCGGCACCATCGATATCGCGCCAGCGGCCCACGGCGTCGAAGTTCTCCATCGAGAAACCGATGGGGTCCATCTTGGCGTGGCAGCCGGCGCAGGCCGGGTTCTGGCGATGCAGAGTCATGGCTTCGCGCATGGAGAGCGGCTCATCCGAGTTCTTGCCTTCGGTCTTGAGCGACGGCACGTTCGGAGGAGGAGGAGGAGGCGGCGAGGCCAGCAGGTTATCGAGCACGTACTTGCCCCGCACCACCGGCGACGTGCGGGTGGAGGTGGAGGTGATCATCAGGATGCTTGCTTGACCCAGCAGGCCACCGCGCGGGCTATCGGCCGGGAACTCCACTTTGCGGAAGTGACTACCCTGCACGCCCGGTACATCGTAGTGCTTGGCGAGGCGTTCGTTAAGGTACGAATACTTGGCGGTGATGAGTTCAGTGAGCGGCTTGTCCTGCCGGAAGACGCTGTTCAGGAACAACTGAGTTTCCTTCTGCAGGTCCTTGCGGAGGACTTCGTCGAAGTCGCGGAACAGGAACAGGTCAGCTTCCTTCACATCCAGATCGCGGAGGAAGAGCCACTGTGCGCCGAAGTTATCGACCATGCTCTGGCTGCGCGGGTCGGCCATCATGCGCTTGACCTGGGCGTCCAACACGGCAGACTGGCGCAAGCGACCGCTGGCCGCGGCGTCGAGCAGTTCGTCATCAGGAATGCTGGACCAGATGAAGAACGACATGCGGGAGGCAAGTTCCAGATCCGACAGCGGGTAGGCTTGGCCGGCGGGAAGGTTCGTCTGCTCGCGTTCGATGCGATAGAGGAATTGCGGGCTGACCAGCATGCGCTCGACGGCCTTCTGGATGCCGTAGTCGAAGTCGCGTTCCTTGCGGCCGGCTTCGTAGAAGGGCATGAGGTCAGAGACGTCGTCGTTATCGACGCTGCGCTTGTAGGCGCGGCGCATCAGGCCGGCAATGATCTGACGGGCGCAGGTGGCTTCCTGATTCGCCTGGGGCTTGCAAGTGAAGATGCGCTGACGCGACGGGGTGTCGCCGGGGCCGGTGGCTTCGAAAGGTCCGCTGATGGTGACCTGGCCGACGGCAGGCTGCGTACCGCGGCTGCGAGTGCGGGGCTTCACGATGGCTTCGTCGAGCGCTTCGGTCTTTTCGGCAAAGGTGACGCCGATAATATGCGGACCAGCCTTCACCGGGATGCGATAGGTGCTGCCGGGTACGAAGGCTCCGGCGGCGGGACCGTTTTGCACGGCTCCGTTGGCCTGCGGACCACCTGCAGGTGCCGCAGGCGCTGCTCCACCACGGCCACCGCGGCCGCCACGGCCGCCGGGCCCACCGAGCGTCAGGAGTTGAATGCGTTCGCCGTCGACGCTGATTTCGAGCTGGTGCTGATCGCGGGCGTTGCCGGAGGTCTCGATCTTAATGTCATACTGCGCGTCGAGCGGGAAGTAGCCGTGGACGGCGAGGCCGCCACGCGTCCCCAGCGGGAGGTCTTCGACGCGGGCATCCTGCGGATGCTGCACGGGCATGGTGTGGATATTCACCATGGTGGGGATCTGTTTGTCGCCCACCGCCAGACGGCTGATCTTCCGCGCGGCGTCCAGATAACGTTCCATGACGGGCGGCGAAATATAGAGCAGGTCGGCAATGTTGTCGAAGCCGCTGCTGACGTTGTCGGCAGGCAGGAGGATCGTGTAGTCCATTTCCTGCGGCAGATTGTCGAGGCCCAGCAGGTCGCGGACGGCGTTCTTATATTCGGTGCGCGTCAGGCGGTGGAACTGCGGCAGGTCCCCGACCTTCGGGCGGGCGGCGGATTCGGCGTCGAGCAGGTTCTCGAGCGTCGAGGCGCTGCGCACGTAGACATCGTGGTTCGGACGCGGGGCGCCGGGAGGAGGCATCAGTTCGGCGCGCAGCTGGCGCACCACCTTCTCAAAGACTTCGCCGTTCTGGCCGGCTTGCGGCACGGCGTCGGGGTTAATCACGATGCCGCCGGACTTCACCGCGGCGCTGTGACAGCCGAGGCAGTACTGCTTCAGCATGGCGCTGGTGGCCGCCTGATCGTTCTGAGCGGAGGACTGCGCGGGGGTCCACACCGGGCTGACGGCGATCAGAGCCGCCAAGGCCGTAACGAGGAGTAGGATTTTCTTGCTCATGAGCCTCTGGTATTATATGTGAGGTTTGAAAGGAGTGCATCCCCCTGTATGCAAGCACGCATTCTGGCAACTCTGGTCCTGGCGTCGGTAAGCTTCGGCGCAACTCTGAGTGACACGCGACTTCTGGACGCGGTCAAATCTGACAATCTCTCTGCCGTGAAGGCAGCCTTGGCGCAAGGGGCGAGTGTGGCCGCTGCGGATCCCGATGGATCCACCGCGCTGCACTGGGCCGCGCAGGGTAATAACGATGAAATGGTCGCGGCCCTGCTGGCTGCGGGCGCGAAAGCGGAGGCGAAAACTCGCTTCAATGTGACGCCGCTGGCGCTGGCCGCGATGAACGGCAACGCGAAGATGATTGAGCGTCTTCTGAACGCGGGCGCGGATGCCAAGGGCACCACCGAGGAAGGCCAGACCGTGTTGATGACGGCGGCGCTGAACGGAAATCCCGATGCGGTGAAGCTGCTGGTGCAGCGCGGCGCGGACGTGAACGCGGTGGAACCCTATAAGGGCCAGACGGCACTGATGTTCGCTGCCGGCGAGGGCAACGCGAAGGCGATCGCGCAGTTGATCGAATTTGGCGCGAATGTGAAGGCAAAGTCGAAGGGCGGTTACACCGCGTTCCACTTCGCGGTGCGCAATCGCAACACGGAAGCGGCCAAGGTGCTGTTGGCACACGGTGCGGACGTAAATGAGCCCACGCCGGATGGTACGGGTCCGCTGAACATGGCCATCATCAATGCGTACTACGACGTCGCGTCGATGTTGCTGGATAACGGCGCGAATCCGAATGCGGCTGACCCGCGCGGTTCGGCTCTCCATTCCCTGGCGTGGATGCGCAAGCCGGGTGCTCCGTGGGAAGCGGCCGGTTTGGCCGAAGATCCGGAAGGCCCGCCGAAGCAGACTGGCAACGTCACCAGCATGGAACTGGCGAAGAAGCTGCTGGACAAGGGAGCGAATCCGAATACTCTCGTGGAGTGGAAGGAGATCACCTTCACCAAGGGTCTGGGTACGACGAAGGCCCCCCCGGGAATCAACCTCGGTCGTCACTACTTGAGCTTTAATGGCACCACGCCGTTCTTCCATGCGGCTCGCAATGGCGATGGTCCGCTGATGAAGCTGTTGCTGCAGTACGGCGCGAATCCGAACATCCCCAGCGCGTTGAACGTAACGCCGCTGATGGTGGCCGCGGGCCTCGACTATTACGAAGGGGAAACCCCGGGTCCCTACAACGGGGTTTCCGAAGCCGATCGCCTGGAAGCCGTGAAAATCTGCGTGGAACTGGGCAACGACGTGAATGCGAAGACGAACTTCGGCGAATATCCGCTGCTGGGGTCGCCCGAGTTCATGCTGAAGACCTACCCGACGAACATCGATGACTTGGTGAACAAGGGCGTCGGCGATCCGCGCTGGAACGGCATGACGGCTGTGCATGGCGCGGTCATCTCCAATCAGCCTTCGATCCTCAAGTACCTGATCGAAAAGGGTGGGAAGCTGGACGCCAAGAATCAGGCGGGTTGGACGCCGCTGATGGTCAGCAAGGGCATCTTCATGGCAAACGCCTACAAAGAGTTCCCGTGGGCGCAGAAGATGATCACCGAAGAACTGACCAAGCAGGGGCTGCCGATTCAGTAACCTTCGTCAGTTGAGTTGTGTTTAAGGCGCTCTGGCTTCGGCTAGAGCGCCTTTTCAATTGGCATGGCCAGCGGCGGCTCGACGAAGAAGCGCATTTCGGTCATGCGGGCCAAGGCGGCGCGCATGGAGGCTTCGGTGGTCGGCTCGACCGTGATCACGAACGGCAGGTTGCGCCAGTTCGCGTTCGGTAGCTGCAGGACGGCGTCAATCGAAATGTTCTCCGCCGCCAGCGCGGTCGCAAGCTGCGCGATGATGCCCGGCTTGTCCTCGACGCGGAAGCGCAGATAGTAGGCCGATTCCAGCGCCGTCACGGGCACGGGTTTGTAGTTGCCGAGACTCGCGTGGGCGAAGGGCGACACGCGTTCCGCGCTGCTGTGGCGGATCTCGCGAGCCACGCGCATCAGATCGCTAACGACGGCTACACCGGTGGGATGCGGACCTGCGCCGCGTCCATAGTAAAACGTGTCGGCACCGAACTCGCCCCGAACCCAGACCGCGTTGTAGGCTCCACGAACGCTTGCCAGGATCGTCGATTGCGGGATCAGCGAGGGCCGCACGGAAAGGATCAGTCCGGCGGGCGTTTGCCGCGCGGCGCAGATCAGGCGGATGGTGTGATGCAGTTGATGCGCGTATTCGAAGTCCACCGGAGTGATGCGGCGGATGCCTTCGGTGTAGATGTCGGCGGGATTGACGTGCTCGCCGAACGCGAGGGTGGACAGGATCGCCAGTTTGGACCGGGCGTCGAAACCGTCCACGTCGGCAGTCGGGTCGGCCTCGGCATACCCAGCTTTCTGGGCGGCGGAGAGCACAACGTCGAAGGCGCTGCCGTGTTCTTCGATCTCGGTCAGGATGTAGTTGCAGGTTCCGTTGAGGATACCGAACAGCGCATTGATACGATCAGCCGCGATACCTTCGCGAAGTACGGCATGGATGGGGATACCGCCGGCAACGCTGGCTTCCATCGCCAGATGGACTCTGGGTTCAGCGGCCATCTGCCAGAACTCAGCTCCGGAGAGCGCCATCAGTTCCTTGTTCGCGGTTACAACGGACTTGCCCAGGCGGATCGAAGTTTCGAGGATCTCACGCGCGGTGGTCGTGCCACCGATCAGTTCAACGACGATCTCGACTTCGGGATGATTCACGACTTCGCGCCAATCGGTGGTGCGAAGCGCTCCGTCGAAGGCCGACGGGAGCTTCTTGTTGGCGACGCCGCGGCTACTTACAGCGACTACGCGTAGCGGGAAACCGAGCTTCTGCTCAATCGCGGCTGCGTTGCCGGCGAGAATGTCCAAGGCTCCACTGCCGACGTTGCCGAGTCCGATGATTCCAATGTTTACAGGCTGCATGGGTACGAACTTCTATGATCTCGCACTTGGGCTACTTGACGATGACTTTGAAGTCGACACCCAGGACCAGCGCATCCACGGCGACGCGTACCGCATTCAGTTTCAGATCCTTGATCTCCTGCTGGACCGTACCAACCTGCTGCGGAGATTCAACCAACTTCCGGGCCTGCGCCATAATGTCGATGCGGAACTGCTTGTTCAGTGTCTCCACCAGCGCGTTGCGGACCCGGCGGATATAGAACGAATCGCGAGGGGTGCTGACCTGAAATTCCTGGAAAGCCAGCGTGCCATTGTCGATCGACGGCTTGGCCAGGATGGTCAGTTCAAACTGGTCGCCCACGCCGACGCAGCGGCCGAACATATCCAGCGCGGTCTTGCCGCTGAAGTTCACCCGGAGTTGCAAGCGATCGGCAGCCGCCGATAGCTTCGGCTTCTCCAGGAACGCATAGCGGCACTTCTGATCCTTGGTGCCCTGCACGTAACGTTTGCCGTCGGTGGTGAACGCCTGCTCCCCGATGATCCGCTCCAGTGCGCCGTAGCGGATTTCCAGGTCAACGGCAAAGGCGGGGGCGGCACAGAGGAACGCCAGAGCCAGACAGCGGTTCATAATTGTAAGTATGAAGTACGTCGCGCTGGTCCTGCTGGTCGGATTTGTTGGGCTGTGGGCGCAGACGCCCAAACCCGACTCGCCTGAAAATGTCCGGTTGCCGAACGGCAAAGTGTGGAGCGACGTGATCGCCCGGGCGGATCGGGAAAAGAACCTGGCCGACGCACAGGAAATCGTGCGCCTGACCACCGAGATTCGAGACGAAATCCAGGCCAGCGAAGCCTTTGTTCTATCGCTGAAAACGCTCAAGAAAGTGGATGAAGCCGAGAAGCGATTGAAGGATCTGCGTGCGCGAATGCGTCGCAACTAAACGTACGGGGAAACGCCTGCGGTGTGCTACGCTGGCGTTTCCCCCACTGCTTGGAGAACAACCGTGGAAACCCGTGAAAAAGTGCAGTTGATGAGTGCGTCTGAGCTGGACCGAACGCTGGTTCGCCTGGCGCATGAGGTACTGGAAAAGACCGCCGATCTGGATCAACTGGTGTTCGTCGGCATTAAGCGTCGAGGCGTGCCGCTGGCGGATCGACTGGCGAAGAAGATCTTCGAGATCGAGAATCGCAAAGTCCCGGTCGGCAGCGTCGACATCGAACATCATCGCGACGATCAGTCCCCTGCCCGCCAGACCGTGAGCAACGGTGCCACGCTGCCCTTCTCGGTCAACGGGAAGGATGTGGTTCTCGTGGACGACGTGCTCCACACCGGCCGGACGGTTCGAGCGGGTCTCGAAGCACTGCTGCACCAGGGACGGCCGGCACGCGTACAACTGCTGGTGCTGGTGGATCGCGGACATCGCGAGCTGCCGATCGAAGCACGCTATGTGGGCCGCAGCGTGCAGACCAAGACAACGGAAGTGGTGGACGTGAAATTGATGGAGATCGACGGGAGCGAGAAGGTGGTTTTGTTGGAGAGGGTCAGCTAGGATGCCGGCTGGATTGTTGGGGATTGAGCCGCTCACGCGCGAAGAGATCGCGGCGATTTTGGAACGCGCACGGGAGTTTCGCCCGATGGCGGAACAAGGGATGCGCAAGCTGGATATTTTGAAGGGCCGGCTGGTGGTGAACCTGTTCTTTGAGAACTCGACGCGCACGCGCACCAGCTTTGAGATCGCGGCAAAGCGCCTGGGCGCGGACACGATTTCGATCACAGCGCAGGCGTCCAGTGTTTCGAAGGGCGAATCGCTAGTCGACACCTTGAACACGCTGGGCGCGATGAAGCCCGATGCGGTCATCATGCGCCATGCTGCGTCCGGAGCTCCGCACTTCCTGCAACGTCACCTGCACTTCCCGATCATCAACGCGGGCGACGGAACGCATGAACATCCCACGCAGGCATTGTTGGACGCGCGCACCATTTTGGATCACGGACTGAAGCTGGAGGGACTGCGCGTCGCTATCATTGGCGATATCGCGCACAGCCGCGTGGCTCGCAGCAATATTCATCTCTTGTCGAAATTCGGCGCGGAGATCGTGTTGTGCGGACCGGCGTCGTTGCTGCCGCGCGAACTCAAGGACATGTGCCCTGGGGTCACGCTGACCACCAACATGAACGAAGCCATCAAGGACGCCAGTGTGATCATGATGCTGCGCGTGCAGCTGGAACGTCAGCACGAAGCAGCGTTCCCGGCGGGCGAATACTTTGGCTCCTACGGCCTACGTCCGGAGCACGTCACCTTGGCGCGTCCTGATGTGATCGTGATGCATCCCGGCCCAATCAATCGCGGTCGCGAGATTTCATCGGAAGTGGCCGACTCTCAGCGGTCGGCGATTTTGAACCAAGTAGAAAACGGAATTATCGTGCGCATGGCGGTTCTGGAGAGCGTACTGACGGGTGGAGCCCATGCCTAAGCTGCTAATTAAGAATGGTCGCGTGATTGACCCTGCATCGGGACACGATGCGGTGGCGGACGTTTTGTTGGAAGACGGCCTCATCGCCGGGGTTGGGCAGAATCTTTCCGCGTCGGGCGCGAAGGTGATCGATGCGACGGGTTGTATCGTGGCTCCGGGCTTCATCGACATGCACGTGCACTTGCGCGAGCCGGGCTTTGAACACGCGGAGACGATCGAATCCGGTGCCCGCGCTGCGGCGGCTGGTGGGTTCACTTCGGTGTGCCCGATGCCGAACACGTCGCCGGTAAACGACAACGCGACCGTCACCAGCTACATCGTGAATAAGGCCAAGAGCCACGCGGTGGTGAACGTGTTCCCGATCGGCGCGATTACGAAAGGCAGCTTGGGTGAGGAACTCGCCGCAATCGGCGCGATGAAACGTGCCGGGGCAGTAGCGATCTCCGATGACGGTCGGCCGGTAATGAATGCACGCGTGATGCGCCGGGCGATGGAGCTCGCCAACAGTTACGGGATCCCAGTGATTAACCACTGCGAGGACCTGCACTTGAGCGCCGGCGGCGACATGCACGAAGGACTGCAGAGCGTCCGACTCGGCCTGCGCGGGATTCCCGGATGCTCAGAAGACGTGATGGTCGCGCGCGATATTCTGCTCGCGGAAGTCACGGGCGCTCGCTATCACGTGGCGCACATCTCGTCGAAGCACTCCGTCGAAATGGTCCAGTTCGCGAAGGCCAAGGGACTGCCGGTCACTTCCGAGGTCACGCCGCATCACATCGCGCTGGCCGACAAAGACATTCCGCCTTACGACAGCAACTTTAAGATGAAGCCGCCGTTGCGCGGATGCTGTGACGTGGAAGCAGTGGTAGCGGGGGTCGTGAGCGGTGCGATCGACGCGATCGCTACCGATCACGCACCGCATCCGGGCGATGAAAAGATGCAGGAATTCGAGAAGTGCCCGTTCGGCATCCTCGGCCTCGAAACCGCCATCGGCGTTTCGCTGGAGCAACTGGTTCACACCGGCAAAATCGGCGTCGCGAAGATGGTCGACATGTTCACGGCAGCGCCTGCTCGCATCCTGAACCTGAATCGCGGCACCTTAGCAAAAGGCGCCCCGGCCGACGTCACGATCTTCTCCACAGAATTGGAGTGGGTCTACGACGTCAACAAGAGCGCCTCGAAGAGCCGGAACACACCGTTCCACAACCACAAGTTCGTGGGCGGCCCGGTGAAGACGATCGTCGGTGGCGAGATCGTCTGGGAGCTCTAGACGAAGTCCTGGCCTAGCTCTGCGCGTTCGGTTTCGGTGAACTCGCGAACGAAGTTGTAATAAGGGTGATCCACAATGATTCGGGCACCCTTTGACCAGGCATCCATCTGCCTCTTGGTCAGCTTGAACTTCACATATTGAACCGAGCTGATCCGGGTTTCGCCGATCTGCCGGTCATCGAAAATCGACTGCGAGCGCTCCCCGCCCGCTTCGATCCAGATGTGCTTGTCCAGGCCCATCAATTGCTTCAGATGCACATCGCGTTCGGCGGGCGTCTCATACTCGATCAGCAGCGAGGCCGAGAGCTCACCCGGAGCCGGGATCAGTTCGTTGTACGTGGCCAACTCATGCTGGATTTCGGCGACGCCCGTGATGCGTTCGATGCGCAGCATCTCCTGGACCTGATAACGCACGGTATCGCGATTTTCGAATAGGAATGTCAGGTGGTCGCCCACACGGATGCGGCGGCGATTCTTGATCTCCAGCATGCCTGGCCGGATCGCATCGCGTTCCTTGTCATATTCGGCGATGCTTCTGATTTCGGAGATATCAACGAGTTTCATTATTCTTCCTTAGGGGCCGGAGGCGGCACCGGTGTCGGGAATCCGTCTTTCTTGTACGCGCGAGCCAAGACCTGAATCGGGTGGATCGGCCGCGTGCCGATGGCTTGATCAAACTGAATCGCGGCGAGCGGGCAATCGCTGGCCATCGTCTCCGCTTCGGCTTCCTTCATTCCATCAAACGCTTTCTTGCCAGCCAGCATAGAGAGCGGGAAAAATTCCTTCTTCATGGCCCAGGTGCCATCGTGCGCGCTGCACTGATCCACCAGCTTGATCGACGTACCAGGAATGAGGCGCATCATGTCGCGCGAGCGATACCCGATATTCTGCGCCTTCAAATGGCACGGTAGATGATAGGCAACCTTGCCGGGCGTCGACTGGAAGTCGCGATTGAAGGTGCCTTCCTGCTTCAGCACGAACAGATACTCAGACAGATCCATGGTCGCGGCGGCCACAGCCTTGCTGTCTTCGCCGGGGATCAGGTCGGCATACTCTTTGCGAAGCATGTAGGAGCAGGTCGGGTTGATCGCGAGGATCTTCTTCCCTGCCTTGGCGTGCGGGGCAAGCGATTCGATGTTGGCTTGCGCCAGCTTCTTGGCAAGCTCGACATCCCCTGCCTCGATCGCAGGCATGCCGCAACAGTTCTGCTTCGGGCACGAAAGCGACACACCGCTCTTCGAGTAGACCTCGACCGCATCCTTGCCGATCTGCGGATTGTTGTGATTCACGAAGCAGGTCGCAAACAGGACAGCCTTGGAATCATCACCAGCCGGCTTGGGCTGCTTCGCGAGCCACTGTTCAAACGTCTCGCTATGGAACTCCGGCAGCAACTTATCTTTGTGAATTCCGAGGGTGGCTTCAAGTCCAGCACGCAACACTGGCTGCTTGTTGGCCCAATTCGTGAGCGGAGCTGTTGCACCGGCGATAGTGCCGACCAGTTCCGGCCGCGCGAACATTTTCTCGCGAAACCCAATGCCTTCTTCCTTGCGCCGAATCGCATTGGCACGCATCAACAAACGCGGGAAGTCGAGCTGAAAACTGTGCTGATCATCCGGCGTGTACGGACACTTCACGTAACACACCTTGCACTGGTAACACGTGTCGAGCACTTGGTCGTGCTCGGCTTTGTTCATCTTGCGAACATCGCCATCGTTGCGATCCACAGCGTCGAACAGCGCCGGAAACGAGGGGCACAGATTGAAGCACATGCGACAGAGATTGCAGATCTCGTACACGCGTTCCAACTCGCCCGCGAGCGCAGTCTTGTCCCAGTAAACGGGATCATTCGGGTTGTAACTCATCCCCGGAGTGGGGTCGCCTTTAATGACATCCATGGTGGCTCTTGCTGTGTGGTGTTGGGAAAAGCAGGGCGGTTCAACGGAACCGCCCTGGAACTACAGGGAAGGAGAACTACGAAATCGACTGGAGGCCCGTGGTGAAACGGCCGGCGTGCGACTTTTCAGCCTTCGCCAAGGTTTCGAACCAGTCGGCGATTTCCGCGAAGCCTTCTTCGCGAGCGGCCTTCGCCATGCCGGGGTACATGTCGGTGTACTCGTGCGTTTCGCCAGCAACGGCAGCCTTCAGGTTCTCTGCGGTGTCGCCGATCGGCAGATCGGTGGCCGGATCGCCAACAGCCTTCAAATAATCGAGGTGGCCGTGCGCGTGGCCGGTTTCGCCTTCGGCCGTGTCACGGAAGAGACCCGCGATGTCCGGATATCCTTCAATGTCGGCTTGCTTCGCGAAGTACAGATAGCGACGATTAGCCTGAGATTCGCCCGCGAAGGCGTCCTTCAGATTCTGGTGAGTCTTGGTTCCTTTGAGTGCTGCCATGTTTCTCTCCTAATGGATGTTCTACTTCTGCGCGCGGGCGCAATTTTCACAGAG
>CANIIC010000088.1 GCA_947467395.1 Bryobacterales bacterium | reverse complement strand
TTTGAGCTGGTGAAACGTGTTTCGCCATTGCTCCACACGCCGCTCATGTCGCTATCGAACGCGATCTCAGCCATCGCGGTCGTCGGCGCGATCTTGATCACCGGACAAGAAGACGCAAGCGAACTGACCAAGTGGCTCGGCTTCGCCGCAGTGATCTGCGCAAGCCTCAACGTCTTCGCCGGCTACCTGATCACCGATCGCATGCTGAGAATGTTTAAAAAGCGGGAGCCGGCTGAAAAATGATCGAGAGCATCCTTCCTGCAATCTACCTGCTGGCATCCGCAGGCTTCATCCTAGC
Source organism: Bryobacterales bacterium (assembly GCA_947467395.1). Taxonomy (GTDB): domain Bacteria; phylum Acidobacteriota; class Terriglobia; order Bryobacterales; family Bryobacteraceae; genus Palsa-187. The sequence continues at coordinate 15,521 of CANIIC010000088.1, read as the reverse complement.
CGTCAAGTGGATGAATCATCCTTCCACCGCGCGGCGCGGCGTGATCATTGGCGAAATCGGCATGGTGCTCGCCGTCATCGGCACGATCATGCGCGTCGATGCCAACTATCACCTCATCTTCTTGGGCCTCGCGATCGGCGGCGCCATCGGCATCCCGCTCGCCTACAAGACCCCCATGACAGCGGTTCCCCAGCTGACCGCGCTTTCGCACGCCTTCGGCGCGGTCGCATCCGCACTGATCGGCACAGCGGAGTTTTACGAGAAGGCTCCCACGGGCTTTACGATGGCCGCACTCGGCACCGAGACCCTACTCGGTTTCCTCACCACCACGGCCTCGATCATCGCGTTCGCCAAGTTGCAGGAACTGATGCCAACTCGTCCGCTCACGTATCCTGGCCAGAACTTCATCAGCCTCGGCACCGGCGCGGCAGCGATCGTAATGGTTGGCATCATGGTGGCCGGCTATAGCGCCCCCTGGATGTTCCCGACCTTCATCGCACTGGCGCTGGCCTTCGGCATCCTGCTGGTCATCCCGATCGGCGGCGCGGATATGCCGACGGTGATCGCCCTGCTGAACTCTTATGCAGGCGTCGCGGCGGCGGCCATGGGCTTCGTGCTCGACAATCGCCTGCTGATCATCGCCGGCGCGCTCAACGGCGCGGCGGGCATGATCCTGTCCATCGTCATGTGCAAGGCGATGAACCGCAGCTTCACGAACGTCCTGTTCGGCGCATTCGGTCAGGTTGCGGGCGGAGCAGCAGGAGCGAAGGCAGCAGCCCGGCCGGTGCGTTCAGCAACGCCCGAAGACGCCGCGTCGATCCTCGAAAACGCCTCCAGCGTCATCATTATTCCCGGCTACGGCATGGCGGTCGCTCAGGCCCAACACAAGGTCCGGGAACTGTACGATATCCTGACGAAGAAGGGTTGCGAGGTTCGCTTCGCGATCCATCCGGTGGCAGGGCGCATGCCCGGTCACATGAACGTGTTGTTGGCCGAAGCCGACATCCCGTATGACAAGTTGCTGGAGATGGATGAAATCAACGGCGACTTCCCGAATACGGATGTGGCGTTGGTCATCGGCGCGAACGATGTAGTGAATCCGCTGGCCCGCACGGACAAAACCAGCCCAATCTACGGCACTCCGATTCTGGATGCCGACAAGGCTCGGACCGTAATGGTGATCAAGCGAAGCATGGGTGTGGGCTTCGCCGGGATCGACAACGAACTTTACTACCTCGACAAGACATTGATGCTGTTTGGTGACGCCAAAGGCTTCACCGCAGCGATTGCGAAGGAACTCCAGGGGGGCCACTAAGTTTCCATGAAGAAAATCGATCTCTTCAATCATTTATTTCCGCAGTCGTTCTTCGACAAGTACATCGAGAACGGCCTGCCTGACATCGGCAAGCGTGTGAAGAACATGCCGAGCATCGTGAATCTCGATGTTCGCTTCAAGATCATGGATGAGTTTGGCGATTACTGCCAGGTCATCTCCCTGCCCGCGCCGACCATCGAAGCGCTGGGCGCGCCCGACAAATCGCCGGACATCGCCCGCCTCGCCAACGACGGCATGGCGGAGCTGTGCCGCAAGCATCCCGATCGTTTCCCGACGTTCGTTGCCTCCTTGCCGATGAACAACCCGGATGAAATCGTGAAGGAAGCGCTGCGCGCGGTGGACCAACTGGGCGCCACCGGTGTACAGATCTTCACCAACGTAAACGGTGCTCCGCTGGACAACCCGGAATACCAGGAATTCTTCGACACGATGGCGAAGCGCGAAATCGGCATCTGGATGCATCCGGCTCGCGGCGCAAGCATGTCGGACTACAAGACCGAAGCCAAGTCGAAGTACGAAATCTGGTGGACCTTCGGTTGGCCCTACGAAACCAGCGCGGCCATGGCCCGCATGGTGTTCTCCGGCTTCTTCGACAAGTGGCCGAACCTGAAGGTGCTCACCCATCACATGGGCGCGATGGCTCCGTACTTCGAAGGCCGCGTAGGCTGGGGCTGGGATGCCCTGGGCTCGCGCACGTCGGACGAAGACTACACCGTTATTCTGAAGCAGCTGAAAAAGCGTCCGATCGACTACTTCAAGATGTTCCGTGCGGACACCGCGCTGTTCGGCGCCACCGCCGGAACCAAGTGCGGTCTGGAATTCTTCGGAGAGGACATGGTGATCTTCGCTTCCGACGTTCCGTTTGAACCTTCGCCGGGTCTCTACATCCGCGAAACGATCCGCGTGGTCGAGTCGTTGGGATTGAGCGATGCCAGCAAGGCGAAGATCTACCATCAGAACGCAGAAGCGTTCATGAAGCACAAGTAGTCCTACCTAAATCGCGAAGGCCGGCCTGTTACACTGAAGACCGAATGCAAGTCTTGCAAGCAGGCCGGCACAAGCTCCTATTGCTGGAACTGGACACCGAGTTCGTCGAGAACATCGCGCGTCAGGCCGGTTTCGAATTCAAGCTGGAAGATCAGGACCGCTGCATGGTTCTCGATCTGACCGCCGAAGGCCGGCAGGCTCCTCTACTGTTGTTTGATGCTGCCGATCCGGCCAATCTGGGCTGGTTTTCCCGCTGCCAATTCTACGTCGACGGCATCTCCGGCGTCGTCCTGCAGACCCCCATTCAAGTGGCAAACCAGAAGGACCGCGGTGGCCGTACCCTGCCCCACGCCATTCGCGTCCAGATCAACAAGGAACTGCCTGTCAGCTTCCGCCTGCCGAACAAAGCTCCCGTCACCGAGCAGACCATCTACGCCGTGCTCTACAACTTCCTAAACGCCCTGCTGAACACCGGCGTCGGCGTCTGCGGCGGAAATGTCGTCAAGCCGCTCGCGGGCCGCACCGAACCCCAAGCTACCCGCAACTAGCACCGGCGGTCATACACTAACGGTGTATGGCGACTCTTGGACTCATCGAATACACCGAAGCCTCACCCGAGGTGCGCGCAATCTATGACGACATCATGGCGACGCGCAAGACCGACTGGATCAATAATTTCTGGAAGGCGCTCGCCCACGATCCTGTGACGCTACGTAAGACATGGGAGACGGCCAAGGATCTGATGTCGCACGGGCCGCTGGACGAACTGACGTCGGAGCTGGTGTACCTCGCCGTCAGCATCACCAACAGCTGCGGCTACTGCATTGCCTCGCACACCGCCAGCGCGCGCAAGAAGGGCATGACGGATGAGCAGTTCAAGGAACTGCAAGCGATTGTCGCCTTCGCGAACGCCAACAACCGCCTCGCCGCCGGCTACCAGATCGAAATCGACGAACGTTTCCGTTAGTCGCTATGCACGGGTCCAGAGGCCTGCAGAATGAATTGTTCGATGCCGGCTGAAACTTCGGCGTAGTTGGTATCAAACAAGGGCACCGCGGTGGCCGTTATCTTGATCGGCAGATAAACGCTGCGCGACGCCGTCTCAAAGAAACGGCTCAACGGCGCAGAGACGATTCGCTGCACTTCCGAGCTGACGTTTAAGGTGGATTCCTGCCGTTCCAGAATCGCCACAAAAGCCGCACCGGCCCACCGGAACAACTGGTCATTGCCACGCGTGACCGTCGTGGCGATGTGCTGGCTGCAAAATAGGATCACCTGGTTGCCGATCGCCTCGCCAAACCGGGCGTTGGTCAGCACCATGCGATGTAGATAGAAAATGGCCGCGTAGGCTTTGGAGTCGCTTTCAACCGCGCGCCGGAGGGCCACTTCGGCCTCCGAACGAATCGGAAGCCCCGTGCAGAGATCCACCGGCCCAGGAGTACCCTCAACTGCCGGCGGTCGCGCCCCCAGCGATTGCTCCAGAACCGTGATGCGGTCCTGCAATCGCCCGGTCAGTTCCAAGGATTGCCGCCTGCGCTCATCCGCCTGCTGACTCAGCTTCTCCAACACCTCCGTGAGGGCTTCTCGCTGCGCACCGACATTGCCAGCACGCAGCGCAGACTCCAGAGTTCTCCGAAGCTCGGCAACCAGTCCAAGCGCATCTCGATCCGGATGCAAACGCTCCAAATGACTCAGAAAAACCTGAATCGTGGAGCCGGTATCCGTCAACAACGTATCCACTGCACGCTGCGTTTGTTTGGCGTAATGCGCGATCGCCTGCGAGAGCACACCCGCTGCAATCAACACCTGCGACGAGCTCGCGGGATTCTTCAGCCCTTCTACCGAATCGCGCACAAGTTGTCGGAACGGTTCGACTTCTGCGTCGCCGCAATGTACCGCGTGGTCTGCGGTCGCACCCAAAACCAGCAGTGTGACCTCCTTCCATGCACCGGCTTCCAGGGATGCGCCAGGAGCCGGCGCGGTCGATTCAGCGGCGTGGTCACTCATGCGGATCTCATCGGATCCCCGGCGCGAAGTATGGCAACTTATCCCGACATCACAAGGCGAGATATGTAGCGTCGCAGCGCGGCACCGATAAGTGAGTTGTCACCAAGCTTGTGACAAGGAACCAATGGAAGATCAAGACATCGTCAGAGAGTTTCTACTGGAGAGCAATGAGAACCTGAGTCGCCTCGATCAGCACATCGTGGAACTGGAGCAACGCCCCAAGGATGCGCAACTGCTCGCGAGCATCTTCCGGACAATTCACACCATTAAAGGGACCTGTGGCTTCCTGGGTTTCACGCTTCTCGAAGGTGTCGCGCATGAAGCCGAAAACATCCTCAGCCAACTGCGTTCCGGCCAGAGGGAAATCAGCGAGTCCCTAATTTCCATCATTCTGGAATCGATCGATGCCATCAAGGCGATCTTACGCAGCATCGAAGAGTCCGGGAGCGAGGGCCTAGACCACTACAGGGATCTGCGACAGCGGCTGGGACTTGTTGCCAAACAACAGCCCGCCATGGCATTGGAGCCCGTGCCGTTGCCCGAAGTCGTCAGTGCCGCGCCCTTGGCGCCAACCACCCCGACCGCACATCCCCCGCCCCCCCCTCCCAAGATGGCGAGAAACCCCAGTCGGTCAGCGACAGCGCAATTCGCGTAGACGTTGGGTTGCTCGACAAACTGATGAATCTGGTGGGCGAACTCGTTTTGGCACGCAATCAAGTTCTTCAATTCAACAGCCAGCGTGAAGATGTTGCGCTGAATGCTACGTCCCAGCGACTCAATCTGATCACGACAGAGTTGCAGGAGGGCGTCATGAAGACGCGCATGCAACCGATCGGCTTGGTATGGAACAAGCTCCCGCGCCTGGTTCGAGACGTGTCGCATTCCCTGGGCAGACAGGTCCAGTTGGAAATGGATGGGGCGGATACGGAGCTGGACAAGACGATTATCGAAGCCATCAAGGATCCCTTGACCCACTTGGTACGCAACGCCTGTGACCACGGCATCGAGTCGCCAGAGGAACGAGTCCGCCAGGGGAAACCCGCTCACGGCACCCTGCACCTGCGCGCCTATCACGAGGGCGGCCAGGTCAATATCGAAATCTCCGACGACGGCGCGGGCATGGACGTAGAGCGCCTGAAACAGAAGGCCGTCGAAAAAGGCCTGTGCACCGTCGATCGTATATCGCGCCTAAACGACCGCGAGGCCCTGAATCTGATCTTCCTGCCTGGATTTTCCACCGCCAAGGAAGTCACCAACGTCTCGGGCCGCGGCGTAGGCATGGACGTCGTGAAGTCCAACATCGAACGTATCGGTGGAGCCGTGGATATCGCTACCCAGCCCGGCGAATGGACTACGGTAAAACTCAAGATCCCGCTCACTTTGGCTATCATCCCCGGGCTCGTTGTGGCCAGCGGTCACGGGCGATTCGTGATTCCCCAAGTGAGTCTCCTAGAACTGATTCGACTGGACGCAAGTTCCACGGGAAAAATTGAGCATGTCCATGGAACGCCCGTGTATCGACGTCGAGGCAACCTGCTGCCCATCGCTTTTTTGAGCGACATTCTGGGACATCCGGCCACAGCCGCCGAGACCGTCAACATCGTGGTTTTACAAGCCGAGGACCGCCAGTTTGGCTTGGTCGTCGACAGTGTCAATGACACGCAGGAGATCGTCGTCAAACCCCTGGGGAAACAACTCAAGGGCCTCGCGATCTATGCCGGGGCTACCATTATGGGCGACGGCCGAGTCGCGCTGATTCTGGATGTGCTCGGCATCGGACGCCAGTCCGGCGTGCTGGCCACGCAACGGGAAACCGAACGTGTCGGCACACAGCGCGCCGCTCAAGTTGGACAGGAGCAACAGCGGCTCCTCTTGTTTAGGACCGGAGCCTTCGAGCGCCTCGCGGTTCCCCTATCCCTAGTTTCCCGGCTCGAAGAATTCACTCAAGGCGCCATTGAGTATGCCGGCAATCATCCAGTAATCCAATATCGTGGCGGCATCCTGCCGCTGATTCCGCTGGACTCTGTCCTGGCTCCCGGGGCGCCCGATACTTCTTTGACTAACGATCCAATCCAGGTTGTAGTCTTCCAGGACGGCGACCGGAGTGTTGGTGTCGCCGTGGACCGCATCCTGGACATCATCGAAGACTCCGTCACGGTTCGCAAACAAAGCGATCGCCCCGGACTGCTAGGGGCGGCCGTGATTGGCAAACAGGTCACGGATTTCGTCGATTTGAAGACCGTCTTCACCGCCGCCTTCGGAGACTGGCGCCAAACCAGCAGCCAGCCACGTCGTGGCAGTGTACTCCTGGCGGAGGCGAGCACGTTCGTTCGAGGGCTGTTGAGAATCGAACTGGAGTTGGCGGGCTACCACGTGTCCGAAGCGGCGGACACGGCTCAAGCGATGCGAGCCATGGATCAAGGATCCATCGATCTGGTTCTCGCCGCCTCTAACCTCCCGGACGCGACTCAACTCGTGGAGGCCATTCGGCGGCGACCGGGCGGCGGAACAGTTCCTATGGTGGCGCTCACTACGGATTCGGCATCCACACTCGATGGCTTCGACGACTGCCAGAGTAAATTCGACCGGACGTCGGTATTGCGCTCTATCGAAAGGCTGGCGACAGCGGTGAATGAGCCTGCACAAAGGGAACTGAACATGGAAGCTCGATAGGAGCCAGCAATGACTGAAACATTTAAACGTGATCCCGCAACTACAGCTATCCCCGGCACGGCGCAGTATTGCACGTTCCTTGTCGCCGGCTTGTATTTCGGCATCGATGTACGGCGAGTCCAGGAGGTCCTGCGCTCTCAGGATGTAACGCCCGTGCCCCAGGCGCCCGCGGTGATTGCCGGACTCATCAATCTACGTGGCCAAATCGTGCCGGCTGTAGATATGCGGCGCCGCCTAGGGTTGGCCGACCGCCCAGCGCAAACGCAGTCCATGAATATGGTGATCCGCTCCGAGGAAGGGGCTGCGAGTCTCCTGGTCGATGAAATCGGAGACGTCCTGGACGTGGATGGCGCTGCATTTGAGCCGATCCCGGATAATCTAGCACCCGAACAGCGCGAATTGATCCGAGGCGTCTGCAAACTGCGCGACCGCCTACTCTTGGTTCTGGATGCAGAGCGGGCTCTGGAACCAGCCGGAACCCAGACAGGCGCAGGGATTGCGTAGAGCCTACAGAATTCAACCGGGCCAAAGCCGGCTCGAAAGAAACACCGAATAAACAGCAAGGAGCAACAAGCAGATGGCACGACAGAAAAACGGTGCGGTACTGGACGCCCCCGCCTCCACGCCCGACCACGGACACAGAAGCATGGGCCCAGAGGGCCATGCGCAACCCTGGGGCAACCGCGCCCAGCGCTACGGCATTACAGAAGCGAATTTGGCCCTCCGCCGTCAGTTTGTCCGTCTTGGCGATTCCGAGCGGGCAACCGTCGAGGGGGTAATCCCCTGGATTCACGAGAACGCGGCGACGATTGCCAAAGAGTTCTACGATTGGCAGTTCGAATTCGGGCCCACGCGTGCGTATTTTGCCCAGCATGCCAGTTCCAATGGCATGAGTGTGGACACCCTACGGCGTGCTCTCGAATCCGCCCAAACCGGCTACTTGGTCTCGCTCGCCGAGGGTGCGCGTTCGAACTGGGGCGTCGACTACTTCGAAGGCCGGTTGAGCGTAGGCGCGACGCATGACCGTATCAACCTTCCGTTCAAGTGGTACGTCGGCTCTTACTCGGAATTCCAGAGAATCCTCTCCAAACGTCTCCGCCTTCACTTTGGCAAGAACTTGCAGAAATCTCTCGATGTGGAATCCGCGCTCTGGAAGATTTTCAACTTGGACATGCAGGCCGTCGGTGACTCGTTCTTACTGAGCACCTTGGAGTCGATGGGACTCGACATCAATGCGATCACAAACACTCCGACGACAGACCGGACTGAGCACCTCGTACAGGTGAAAGAAGCCATCCGAACGTTACTCGGCCAAGCCAGTATCATCGCCGACGATGATCTCCGCAATCCGACGCTGAGCGTAGAGACTCCGGTGGCGGGCACTCTGGGCCAAGCCTTCTCGCGCACCATTCGCAGCCTCAATGCCATCGTGGAGCAAGCCGATGCACTCGGTGCGGGCGACCTGAAGCATGCGTCCTTTCAGGTAAATACCGAAGGTAAGGTACTTGCCAGCGCCATGATCGAACTCCGCCGCATCCTGCAGGCATTCATCGACGACATGCAGAACATGTCACACCAGCATGATCTGGGCGACATTGACATCGTGATGCTGTCGGAGAACTTCCGCGGAGCCTACAAAGATATGGCCGACGGAGTCAACGGCATGGTCAACGGTCACATCGCGGTCAAGAAAAAGGCCATGGCGTGCGTGAAAGAGTTCGGCGAAGGCAACTTCGATGCTCCGCTGGAGCGGTTCCCGGGCAAGAAGGTTTTCATAAACGACACCATCGAACAGGTGCGCGCCAATCTCAAGCGCCTGACAAGCGACACCAGCATGCTCGCTACCGCAGCGACGCAGGGCAAGCTCAACGCCCGTGCAGATGCCAGCCAGCACGGTGGCGACTATCGCAAAATTATCGACGGCATAAACGCGACACTTGAGGCCGTAGTGGAGCCGTTGAAAATCACCTCTCACAACGCTACGACATTGGCGTCGTCTGCCGAAGAACTGACAGCCGTCAGCCAGCAGATGGCCGGCAACGCAGAGGAGACGGCCACGCAGGCGAATGTAGTTTCGGCGGCCTCCGAAGAAGTCTCAAAGAACGTCGCGGCCGTCGCAGCCGGGGGCGAACAGATGCAAAGTTCCATCCGCGAAATCGCCAAGAACGCAAACGAGGCAGCCAGAGTCGCCAAGAATGCGGTCGGCGTTGCTCACACAACCAACGAGACGGTGACCAAGCTAGGAGAATCCTCCATTGAGATCGGAAACGTGATCAAAGTCATCACGTCTATCGCTCAACAGACAAATCTGCTCGCACTCAATGCGACCATCGAAGCCGCCCGGGCGGGAGAAGCCGGCAAGGGCTTTGCGGTGGTGGCCAATGAAGTGAAAGAACTTGCTAAGCAAACGGCCAAGGCCACCGAGGACATCTCCCAAAAGATTGAAGCCATCCAAGGGGACACCAAGGCTGCGGTCGGAGCGATCGGAGAAATCGGCACCATTATCAACCAGATCAACGACATTTCGAACAGTATCGCTTCGGCGGTGGAGGAACAAACCGTGACCACCAACGAAATCAATCGCAGCATGGCTGAGGCCTCAAAAGGCGTGGGCGACATTACTCGTAACATCACCGGGGTGGCGATGGCAGCCAAAGAAACAACACAAGGGGCCAGCGACACGCAGAAGGCTTCCCGAGAACTCAGCGAGATGGCCGCTCGACTGCAAACTGCGGTCGCGCGATTCACCTTCTAAGACCTCGCAGTAACGGGGCCGGAGCCATCCGGCCCTGCCGTTGTAATGGCAGAAAGGAGATCTGTTTGGCACACGCACTGATCGTTGACGACTCTCGAGCTGTCCGCAAACTGCTCGCACAAACGCTAAACGACCTGGGATACGAAACCTCGGAGGCGGAAAATGGCAAGGCTGCGCTTGCTGTATTGCAAGCACGACCTTCTCCGCTGGAACTAATCCTGACGGACTGGAACATGCCCGAAATGAACGGCCTCGACCTACTGAAGGCAGTCCGAGATAAGCCGGAGTACGAAGGTGTTCCTGTCGTTATGGTCACGACGGAGACGGAAATGGAGCACATGGCTGCCGCACTCGAAGCGGGCGCAACGGAGTACGTAATGAAACCGTTCACTCGAGAAATTCTCGCTGACAAACTTCGCCTCGCGGGAATCCGCGTCTAATCCTGGAGACACATCTTGCCCGCACTCAGCACTCAAGTTCTTCGTCCCGGCCAGAAGATCCGAGTCCTGGTGGTTGACGATTCCGTCGTGATCCGACGTTTAGTCTGCCACGCTCTCGAGGAGGATCCGCTGATCGAAGTGGTCGGCATCGCCGCAAATGGCGCCGCCGCGCTGAGCCGCATCCCGCAACTCAACCCGGATGTACTGACCCTTGATATTGAAATGCCGGAAATGGATGGGCTGGCACTGCTGAAACAGTTGCGCCCGCGGTACCCGAATCTCCGCGTCGTCATGTTCTCCACACTCACCGATCGCGGCGCATCGGCAACGATGGAGGCCTTGGCTCTCGGTGCGGACGACTACGTCACGAAGGCCTCGAATGCCGGATCGCTAGATGTGTCGCTCGGGAATCTACGCCGGGAATTGGTACCCAAAATTCATCAGTTCTTTTCTGCGGATACAAGGCACCCGCCGGCCATGGAAACATCTCCGCAAATCGCCCGCGGTGCAACACGGGCCGATGTCATTGCGATTGGGATCTCGACCGGAGGGCCCTCGGCGCTCGCAACCCTGATTCCCCAGCTCCCAGCAGACTTGCGCGCGCCCGTGCTGATTGTGCAGCACATGCCCCCCTTGTTCACTCGCCTCCTCGCCGAGCGGCTCGACGCATCTACAAAGCTGGAAGTCCGCGAAGGCGTAGCCGGAGACCCGGTTGTGCCGGGCCGCATCTACGTTGCACCCGGAGATTTTCACATGCGGGTGATCAAAGGGCGCCGCGGCTTGGAACTGCATTTAGATCAGGAGCCGCCACTCAACTCGTGCAGGCCTGCGGTGGACGCACTGTTCGCTTCGGTAGCCGATGCCTACGGCAGCGCCGCTGTTGGAGCTGTGCTCACAGGAATGGGACAAGACGGCTTGGACGGGGCGGCCCGCCTCAAGGCGCGAGGGGCATCCGTTTACGTCCAGGATGAAGCGACAAGTGTGGTGTGGGGGATGCCAGGCTCTGTTGCCGGGGCAGGTCTAGCTGACGCCGTCCTGCCACTGTCTGGCATTGCCGGAGCGCTCGTCCGGAGAACTCAATAGGAGACCCAGAGGCATATGGCTACGGCATTCGGATCCGAGGCGATCGGGATTTTGCCCGAAAACTACAAGTATCTGCAAGAGTTCATCTACCGGGAGTCCGGTATCGTGCTCGAGGCGGAGAAACAATACCTGCTCGACGCGCGTCTTCTTGGGCTGGCCCGCGACGCGGGAGTGACAACGCTCAACGACCTGTGCGCTCTGTTGCGGGCTGCACGCGGGCCGGCGTTGCGTCAAAAAGTCGTGGATGCGATGACGACCAATGAGACATACTTCATGCGTGAGCCCGCTCACTATGACGCGCTCCGCAATGTGATCCTTCCGGATCTGATCAAGCTTAAGGACGGATCTCGGCGCCTTCGCTTTTGGTCCGCAGCGTCAAGCACAGGTCAGGAAGCCTACAGTTTGGCAATGATGCTCCTCGAAATGGGGCTCGGCAACTGGAGCATTGAGATTCTAGGTACCGATTTATGCACCCAGGTCCTGGAACGCGCTGGAAATGGGAGCTATACGCAGCTGGAAATGAATAGAGGACTGCCGTCTACGCTCCTTCTCAAATACTTTCGACGCTCTGGCCTCAATTGGGAGATCAAAGACGAAGTTCGCCGCATGGTGCGATTCCAGCAGTTCGACCTGCGCTCGTCCATGCGTTCGCTCGGTCCCTTCGACGCAGTCTTCTGCCGCAATGTTTTGATCTACTTTGACCTACCCACAAAGACCAAGATCATTCAAGAGATCCACGGGACGTTGTTCCGAGGTGGCTACTTGTTCCTCGGCTCGACCGAGACCAGCCTACCCGTCGGGGAGCAGTTTGAGCGCAAGTCCATCGCAGACGCGACCATTTACGAGGCCAAGTAGGCCGGAAAGAGAGAGCCATGTCCACCGCTGTTTCGAACGCACCTCAAGAACTCGCTCAAGTAGTGGAGTCTGTCTTCCGCACGATGCTGCGCATTGAGGTCGAACCTTGCCTCGACGTCCCTCCCCCACGCGGAGAGATGGTCACGGCCGCCGTTTACCTGACCGGCAATTTTCAAGGCGCCGTACTGCTGCATTGCCCGCCTTGGCAAGCCTGTGGACTTGCCGCAGAGTTCTATCGCAAGACTCCCCCCAGCAATGTCGATGACGATGTCCTGGATGTGATGGGGGAACTCGCGAATATGGTCGCGGGGAACCTGAAGTGTACGCTCTTGCCCGGCACTCACCTGTCCATCCCCTCGGTCACCCAAGGCACTGATTCTGCGATCCGGTTGTGCGGATCCCGCCCGATCCAAAGAACCGTCTTCCGCACTCCACTCGGGCCCATGTGGGTCACTATTTTCACGAATCACGCCCAGAACTGAGTGGTATGCTCGGGTTGTGAATCTCCGCCGGATGATTCTCGCCTCTGTTGGCCTGCTCTGCGCCCTGTCGGCGGCGTTCGCGTTTCAACGCGAATTTCGCGAGTATGGCGGTGAGCGGCCTCTGCCCTTGCCCAAGGACGCTCGCGACCCCGCGGAGTTCGTCTTTGGACGCCTCATGTACCCCAACTCCGGGGGAGGTGGTTTCTTTCGCGGTGGGGGGCGCGACTGGCGCCAAGGCGGACGTACCAATTGGACTAACGATTACCCCGCCGCTGACCGGCACCTGATGATCGCCCTCCGCCGTCTCACGTCGCTGGACGTTCGTAGCGTCGAACAACCCGTCAATCTCGAAGATGACGACGACGTTTTCAACTGGCCGTTCCTCTTTGCCGGCCGCACGACCTCGATCGACCTCACCGACGAGATGATCACCAAACTCCGCGAGTATCTCGATCGCGGCGGCTTCCTAATCTGCGATGACATGTGGGGGCGCGGTGAGCATCAGGCCGTCATCGATCTGGCTGAGCGACTCTACCCCGACAAGGAACTAGCGGAGCTCGACAATGATTCACTCGTGATGCACACGCTCTTCGATCTGAATAATCGCTACCAGATCATCGGGCAATGGGGACGCGGCAACGGATTCCGCCCTCTGGATGGCGTCTCCTACGATCCGCACTGGCGCGGCGTGTTCGACGAAAAGAACCGCATGGTGATGGCCGCGTGGCTCAACAGCGATACGGGGGACTCGTGGGAGTGGGCCGACGACCCGTCCTATCCGGAGCACTATTCCGCACTAGGCTTCCGCATCGTGATCAATCACATCGCTTATGCGATGACGCACTAGCGGTGCGTGCGAACTTAGACCTTCGCCGCTGCGCGCGCTTCCAGGGCTTCCATGGCGGCTTGTTCCATCACCGAACGCGGCGCGCGTTCTCCAGTCCAGATCTCGAACTGACGCGAGGCCTGCTCGATAAACATCTCCATGCCCGGAACCACGACTGCCCGCTGCGCACGAGCGCGCTTCAGCAGTTCGGTCTCGATAGGCGTGTAGACCATGTCGAACACCAACTTGCCCGGAATCTTGTCGCGGAAGAAGCACTGCTCAAGATTCGGAGCCATCCCGAGCGGCGTGGCATGCACCACGACGTCGAACATACGGCTTTCGGCCTGATCCCGGGACAATGGCTCCGCGCCGCAAGCCGACGCCAGTGCGCGTACGCGATCGATATTACGGCCCGTCAACGTGAGTTTCGCACCAGCCTCCGCGAGTGCGAACGCCGCACCGCGAGCAGCGCCACCATTGCCGACCACCAACACAGAGGACTTGTTCAGCCGCACGTGCTTCTCCAGCGGCACCGTCACGCCGGGGGCATCGGTGTTTGCTCCGCGCCACTTGCCGCCCTTGCGCCAAACCGTATTCACGGCGCCGATGCGCTTGGCGACAATATCCACCTGATCTAGATAGCGGATGATCTTCTGCTTGTGCGGAATCGTGACGCTGAAGCCCGCCAACGGCAGATCCTCGGCCATGGTGAAGAAGTCTTTGAGTTGCCCCGGCTTGACCAGGAACGGCAGGTAACTGGCGTCGATGCGCTTGGCCTGGAACGCTCGATTGTGGACGTTCGGGGAAATCGAATGGGACACCGGATCCGCGATCACGCCGTAGATCTTGGCATCGCGCGAGAACTTGCCGACGCGGTAGATCGACCGAAGTTTCTTCGCACTCACTTGGCCGGACGCCGTGCCGATCGCCATATTCGGGGCAGCGTAGGTGTAGAGACCGCCGAGTGCAGGGGACAACACGCGCGTCGCGAAACCCGGCTCACCCATCGCGAGCAGAATCATCGGGATCTTCGGGTGAGACTTGGCCAGCGCCAGAACCCGCGATGTATCGGACGGTTTCTTCGCCGTGGTGACGATCTTGTAACCGTGCGCCGGGATCTTAGTCATGCGCTTCAACACATGATCGAGACGAGGGGGCGTACCGCCGTAGTTGTGATATGAGAGCATCAGGTAGGTCGAGGCCCGCAGTTCGGGCAAGCGGTCTTCGCAGTTTTCCGCGCTCTCAATTTCGAGATCCAGTGCGTGAGCGCCGTTATCGCGGGCCGAAGCGAGGATGCGCAGTTGCTCTTCGATGCTGCCCGTGAATTTGCCCTGATTCTGCCGCCGTCTGCAGGTAGCCAGGATCGTGCAGTCGGAATGTTTGGCCAGGAATTTCTTCATGGCTTGGATTCCGCGTTCCGGATCAGGCAGGTAGTCGAGTCTAAACTCGAGGAAGCGTTCTCCGGCCAAATATTCGGCGCGAGCCTGCGCCATCAAGGCGTCCACATCGGACAAACCGAGGGCGATGCAAATCGGGGGAAATATCGAACGCTGCTGCGGCATTTGCAGCCGTTCAGCATATCATGACCGGTGGGTATTATGAAAGTTCGCCTGCCGACGGGTTAGACCCCAGAAGACCGGCGACGGAGCCCAGCGTAGAGCACCGCGCCCATCAAAACGATCACTAAGCCCGGCCAAGTCGTCGCCGGACGATACGCGAACAAGATCACTAACACCACTGCGGCGCCCAAAATATAAAGCGCCGGGATCAGCGGGAAAAGCGGCACGCGGTATAAACGCTCTTCGTTCGGGCGCGTCGCGCGCAGGCGGAACACGGCGGCGATCGTCAAGATGTAGAAGATCAGCGCGGCCGATACGACGTAGTCCAGCAGGTTCCCGTAGAGGTTCCCGTACTTACCCGTCGCGACGTCAAAGGTTCGGGGCAGCACCAGCGCGGCAGACCAAGCGCCCTGCATCCAGAGCGAATGGCCAGGGACGTTGGCTTTGTTCAGTTCCGCGGCGCGCGGGAAGAACAGCTTGTCGTGCGCCATGGCGTGATACGCGCGAGCACCCGTCAA
>CANIIC010000087.1 GCA_947467395.1 Bryobacterales bacterium | reverse complement strand
GAACAAGCGCGCCAGCAGGGTTTCGTCCTGACTAAGGGCGACCATGCAGTTGCGAATGTCGCCGGGGGGCAGGACGTCAAAGTCGCGGCGCAAGCGGCCGGAACTGCCGCCATCATCGGTGACGGTGACCACGGCGGTGACTTCAATGCCACCGTGGGTGGCGCGCGCGTACCGTTTCAGGCCGCGCAGAAGTGTAGCCAGGCCAGTACCACCACCGATAGAAACGATCCTCAGCGGGGTTGCTGCAGAAGTGGGATTCATGCGTTCTCAGGACAACGTTCTTCCCAGGATCGCACGCGGGCGTTGAGGGCGGGGAAGATCAGGAGGCCTTCCGATGGATCGACTGGTCTTCTTCTTCGGTCGCTATTTCAGCCAAGGTTGTCTCCAATTCGAGGTCTTCAGCCTCGAATACTTGGTCGCATCCCAGGCAGCGAAGGTAGTCGACGCCATCGCGCCGCATCAGGAATTCCGTCTTTTTATGCTCACAGGCCGACATAACGGGCAGATAACCCCATTCTATGCAGCACCCTAACGTTGTCAAGCCCCACCTTGGCGGGGGATTCGGGTGCCACCTTTGGTAGGCAAAGAATAGTGGAAACCTGCTAAAATAGAGGCTTCGGTGGCACTCCCCCCTCGGCCCCGAAACAACAGTAAATACAGGAGCATAACGCTTGGCTGATCCTCAGGACCCCACCATCCCGCCCTCTGGCGGCCAGTTGCCGCTTGGAGGCGACGGAGGCTCCAAAAACCAGGTTCCGATCAACATCGAAGACGAGATGAAGCGCTCGTACCTCGATTACGCGATGAGCGTAATCGTGGGTCGCGCTCTCCCCGATGTTCGCGACGGTTTGAAGCCCGTGCATCGCCGCACGCTCTACATGATGCATGAGATGGGGCTGCACTATAACCGCCCCACGAAGAAGTCGGCCCGCGTCGTTGGCGACGTCATGGGTAAGCTGCATCCGCACGGCGACTCGGCGATCTATGACGCGTTGGTCCGCATGGCCCAGCCGTTTTCGCTGCGCTACCCGTTGGTCGATGGACAAGGCAACTTCGGCTCGGTCGACGGCGATCCGCCAGCGGCCATGCGTTACACCGAAGCTCGGCTGTCGCGCATCGCGGCTTCGCTGCTGGAAGACATCGACAAAGAAACTGTCGACTTCAAGGCGAACTACGACGAAACAGAAACCGAGCCGGAAGTACTTCCGACCCGCGTTCCAAATTTGCTGGTGAACGGCAGCGAAGGCATCGCCGTCGGCATGGCGTCGAAGATTCCGCCGCACAACCTGAAAGAGATCGTCGATGCCTGCATCATGCTGGTGCAGAACCCGGCGACGCCGCTCGACAAATTGATGGAAGTGGTGCAAGGTCCGGACTTCCCGACCGGCGGCTTCATTCTGGGTCGCGAGGGGATCTTCAACTACCTCAGGACCGGCCGCGGTTCGCTAAAGTTGCGCGCCAAGGCTGCCACGGAAGCGATCGGCCGCGATCGTGAGGCGATCATCGTCACCGAAATTCCGTATCAGGTGAACAAAGCCCGCCTGATCGAACACGCTGCATCACTGGTCAACGAAAAGAAGATCGAAGGCATCTCGGAAATTCGCGACGAAAGCGATCGCGACGGCATGCGCATCGTCTTCGAACTGAAGCGCGGCGAGCAAGCCGAGGTTGTGCTGAACAACCTCTACAAGCAGACCCAGCTGCAGACGAACTTCGGCGTGATTCTGCTCGCGATCGTCAACGGCCAGCCGCGCGAACTCGGTTTGGTGGATGCGCTGAAGCGCTTCATCGAGCATCGGGTGGACGTGGTTCGCCGGCGCACCGACTTCTTGTTGCGCAAGGCCCGCGAACGCGAACACATCTTGCTGGGTTTCCAGCGCGCGCTGAACAACCTGGACGAAGTCATCGCCCTGATCCGCGCCTCGAAGTCGCCGCGGGAAGCTAAAGAAGCCTTGATGGCGTTCATCACGCCGGCTGAGGCTGCTGCCTACGCCAAGCTGGTGGATGCCGACCCGCGTGGACCGCGCTTCACCGAGCGCCAGGCGCAGGCCATCATCGAACTACAGCTCCAGCGCCTCACCGGCATGGAACAGCAGAAGATCATCGACGAACTGGCCGATATCCAGGCCAAGATCGCCGAGTATCTCGACATTCTCGGTTCCGAGAAGACGCTGCGCCGCGTGATTGTCGACGAGCTGAAGGAAGTCCAGAAGGACTTCGGCGACGAACGCCGCACCCAGATCATCGAGGACACCGGCGAGATCTCGCTGGAAGACCTGGTGCAGGTGGAAGACGTCGCTGTGACCGTCTCTCGTGGCGGCTACCTGAAGCGCACGGCCGTCGACACCTACCGTCGCCAAACGCGCGGCGGCAAGGGCCGCATCGGCATGTCGACGCGCGCCGAGGACGTCGTGGAGCATCTCATCATCGCCTCCACGCACGCCTACTTGTTGATCTTCACCAACAAGGGCCGCCTCTACTGGCTGAAGATTTACAACATCCCGGATGCCGGCACGGCCAGCAAGGGCAAGCATATTTCTAGCTTGATCAACCTGCAACAGGACGAATCCGTCACGGCGTTCCTGCCTGTGAAGGAGTTCGTCGCCGGCAAGTTCATCGTGATGGTCACCCAGCAGGGCGTCATCAAGAAGTGCGAACTGACGGAGTTCGACAATCCTCTGCAGCGCGGCATCATTGCGCTGGCGTTGGACGAAGGCGACGATCTGCTTGCCGCTCGCCTGACCAACGGCGACAACTACATCTTCATCGCGTCCCACGACGGTATGGCGTGCCGCTTCAAGGAAGATGACGTTCGTGCCATGGGCCGCCCGGCTCGTGGCGTGCGCGGCATGGAACTCGATTCGGGCGACTATGTGGTCGGTGTCGAAGTCGTGGATGAACAGGGCTTGATCCTGTCCGTCTCTGAAAACGGCTACGGCAAACGTACACCCATCGAAGACTATCGCCTGACAGCGCGCGGTCGCAAGGGTGTCATTAACATGAAGACCACGCCGAAGGTTGGCAAGGTCATCGGTATCTTGTCCGTGAAGGAAGATTCCGAACTGATGATCATCACCAAGCAGGGCCAGATCATCCGTATCGACTCGAAGGAAATTCGCCAGGCCGGCCGCTCTACCCAGGGCGTCCGTCTGGTGAACGTCGAACAGGGTGACTTGGTCGCGGCTGCCAGCTTGATTCCAGATACCGAAGTACTTGCGGAGACGGAAGACGGGCAGGGCGATCTGCCGCTGCAGTAAGAAGACAGAAGTTAGGCGACAGGAGTCAGGATTTGGTGGCGCTTCGCGCTGCTGATTCTGGCTCCTGTTTCGTTTTAGGGGGTCGCGAAGAGGAAGAGGCTACCTTGCGCGATGGGTTTCCCGCCGATGGTTGGGGTGACTTCGATGGCTCGCGCAGAGGATACGGTGGGGATGCGGAAATCCAGCCGCCATACGCTCGTTACTGAGCCTGGGTCAAGGGAAAAGTTCACGACCTCGACGTTCCTGCCCTCGCTGTTCACATTCACCTCGACTCCTACGGGTGTCCGTTCGCTTGCGATCAGGCCGGAGATGGTCGCGGGGGTGGGGAGGCCGCCGCCGTTGAGGAAGATGGTTGCGATGGAGCCGCTGCGTGCGGGGTTCATGCATCGATTCACGGAACCATCTTCGTTGCGGACGAACGCGGTGGGTCTGATGAACAAGGGCGAGTAGAGTCCGCAGTAGTCCATGGGTTCCAGCAGTTGGAACGTCGCGGGGCTGCGGTCGGTTACACCCACGTTTACCAAATCTGTCCTTACGGCGAAATGAAACAAGAAGCGTGAGAGATTGATGGTCGCTTTGTCTCTGCCTGCCACGGAATATGGCACCACGGCGTTGGCTTGCCGATCAGAGGCGTAGAGCAGCGGCGCCGGCAGTCCGTTCACCGGCAATCCGTCGATTCGGACCGTGAGTGCACCGAGGCTGAAGGGGAGGATGCCGTCCGCTCCGGCACTTCCCGAAAGGGTCTCGTCGATGAGGTCCGGCCGGAAGATCGAAATGAGCTGGCCTGGCGCGATGCTCTGAATCGGCGTTCGGCTAGCGGCATCCAGGATGCAGATCTGAATGCTCGCGTCTTTGCTGACGTCGAGGGCGTCGAACGTGAGCGTGCGGACCAAGCCGCTCGCGTCTACCGCGATCGAACTCCCGTAGCCGTCGAGGACGTGGACATCGCCGATGGCAGTCCCGTCCAGCTGCATGCGCACCGCGAAGCCGCGCGGCAGGCACTCCTGCTTGATCACACGAGCTCCGGGCATGTCTTCCGAGCCGAGGTTCCCCGCGAGGTAGATCGCGTCGGACGTGAGACGCATGGACTCGATGCGATCGGTTTTGGAGCCTCCGAGGTAGGTGGCAAAGATCAGTCCTGTGCCCGCCGCGTTGAG
Organism: Bryobacterales bacterium; assembly: GCA_947467395.1. Classification (GTDB taxonomy): domain Bacteria; phylum Acidobacteriota; class Terriglobia; order Bryobacterales; family Bryobacteraceae; genus Palsa-187. The sequence goes on along the minus strand of CANIIC010000087.1, from coordinate 11,446 downwards.
CTTTGCGACGAAGCCGGTCTCGGCTGGCGGCTGGATGCCGGTGCGGAACGAGGTTGGGATATAGGGTTCGCGTGTGGCCCCGTAGGTTGTGTCGATCACTCCGGCGGTCACGGGGAAGTCGGCGGAACGCGTCGGGCCGGCTAGCAGCACGTTGCCGGATGGGTCGACGGCGATGGCTGCTGGAGAAGCCCCGTATTCTCCGGCTAGGAATGTCGCGTAGAGCAGTGTGCTGCCGGTGGGATCGAGCTTCGAGATGTGCGCATACTCGCAACTGAAGCCGATGAAGCCGCTGCCTCCGCAGGGCTGCAGGCCATGGGTACTTTGAAACGCTCCCGCAGTTACCGGGGGCTCGCCAAGACCACCCGCGATGCCCGCCGTGTAGATGTTGCCCGCGGCGTCGAGTGCGATCCGGCGGCCTCCTACGCCTCGGTTCACGAACTCGAGGCGATCACCCGCGGTGCTGAGCTTCGCCACGAAACTGCGGCGTGCCCCGTCATTCAGCGCGACAGCGGCGCCTGGTGTCGGAGCGATTTCGCCCGGCAGAACCTCGCCGGTGAGGATCACTTGGCCCGCGGTGGTGATTGCAAGATCACCCACGGACGACGGGCCCACCAGCGTCGCGTACACGATCGCGCCGGAGGGCGAGATCTTCGCGACAAAGGTGCCCGTGCTCGCGCCGTTCAGGGGACGCAGTTCTGTTTCATCGATGCGCGTAGCAGCGGAGCCAGCACCAGTCACATAGAGAGCACCCGCCGCATCGACGGCCATGGCGGCCAGGATGATGTTTGAAGCTCGGCGCAAGTAGACGATGTCGTTTGTGTCGAGTCGATACTTAGCGATGAACGATCCGTCAGGTAAGGTGCCCATGACGTAGCCGTTGCCAAGGGAATCGAGTTCGATCTTCGCGGGGGAAGCTCCGGTGGGCAGAGGCGGACCGGCGGCGAACAGCGCGGAGGTGAGCAGGAACAGGAGCGGGAGCGCGCGCATATCTTGAGGCTACTTCATTCCTACAATAGAGTTATGCCTGCCGTGCTCGATGCTACTGCCGCCAAACAAGCCGCGCTGTTCGAGAACTTGCGTGGGCTGGGCAGTGTGCTGATCGCGTATTCCGGCGGCGCCGATTCTGCCTACCTGGCTTGGGCTGCACATCAGGTGTTGGGTGACCGGGCCATCGCGATCACCGCGGATTCCGCCTCGATTCCCGAATCTCACAAGCGCGATGCTGAAGAATTCGCGCGCACACATGGGTTCCGGCATGAGTACATCGCGACCAACGAATTCGATAACCCGGACTACGTAAAGAACGGTCCGGACCGTTGCTTCCATTGCAAGGATGAACTGTTCGCGCAGCTCGCCGAAGAGTCGGTGAAGCGTGGCGTCGCGAACGTGATCTACGGCGTGAACCAAGATGACTTGGGCGACTATCGCCCGGGACAGAATGCCGCGAAGCTACATCAAGTGAAGGCGCCGCTGGTCGAAGCAAGCCTCACTAAGGCTGAGATTCGCGAGTTGTCGAAAGCCGCAGGACTCGCCACGTGGGATCGTCCGGCGTCTGCGTGTTTGAGCTCACGCATTCCGTACGGGACGCCGGTCACGATTCAGAATGTGAAGACGGTCGAGCGCGGTGAAGAAGAGATCCGCGCGCTGGGTTTCCGGCAGTTCCGGGTGCGCTTCCACGGCGATCTGGTGCGTATCGAGATTGCTCCTGAAGAGTTGCAACGTGCTCTGGATCCTGCCATGGCCAAGGCCTTCACTGCGATCTTCAAACCGCTCGGGTTCCACTACGTGACGCTGGACTTGGAAGGCTACCGCCAAGGCTCGCTGAATGCGGTGCTCGGCATCAAAGCGGCTTCATAGTCCAGGCGCCATATTGAATCGGTCCCAATATTTGGGACTGCGCCGCGACCACTGCGGCTTCCAGCCTCGAGGCGAGCGAGTCATCGATCACCAAGTCCGTTTCGATGCCTAATCCTGCGATCCGTGGCGCGATGGTTTGCAGCGTGTACGAGATCCAGGGGTAGACGTACGATCCCTTGCCGCCGCCCACAACCGATTCGGCGGCGACGATGGGGAAGGGCAGTCCGGCATCCAGGTACGTCTTGGCCATGCGCCGTCCGAAATCCGGAGGCGCGCCCGCCCGTCGGAAGACCTCGCCGACCAGCCGATAGGCTTGGTCCCACAGCGCGCAGGGAGGATCGGAACTCTCTCCACGGGAAAAGTCCATCTCATGAAATACGACGATGCCGCCGGGTTTCACGCTTCGCAGCAGCCGCCTGAGCGTCGCGGCCGCGTCGGACTGATACATGAGGATGAATCGGCCCACGATGGCGTCAAACGGTTCATCGCTGCTGAACTCGTCCAGTTGAGACGCTTGGAAGGAAACCCATCGGCCCAAGCCTTGATGCATGGCGCGCTGGGTGGCGACTTCTAACCCTGTAGCATCGCGGTCAATGCCCAACACTGCGCCGCCTGGTCCCACGATGTCGCCTGCGACCATCGCGACGTCGCCTACTCCGGATCCCACGTCCAACACGCGCATGCCCGGGGTGATGCCGGCGGATCGAAAAAAACGATCCGTGTAAGGGCGCAGCAGCCGAGCCTGAAACGTCAGGCGTTCGTATTCGTGCGGCGATCGGCCAAGCACGTAGTTGGAAGGGGTTGCCATCCCTGCAGTCTATCGGACTCGTCGCGCCTATGCGCTCTGGCTCAGTGTCCGATACTGCTGTTCATGGTCGGCCGGCAAGAGGGCCCACATGGTGTAGATTCCGAGCGCAGTTCCGAAGGGAATGTTCAGGAGATTTAGCCCGCCCAGGATCAACGCTCCCATGCGAGCCCAGCTCAGCCGCATCAGCAGACCTGCGCCCACGATGACGGAAAACGCACCGCCCATCAGGAACAGGCTGCCCAGGAACGGCATGAAGTTGAAGACGAACGGGGGCACATCCGGAGGCAAGAATCGTGCGCTGAAAATCGTCATCAGCACCAACCCGGGGATGGCGTGCAACGCACCATGAGCTATCCACAAGATGCCTAGGATCTTGACGTGTCCGGCGATTCCGCGCGTCGGCGGAGTGGGCGAAACAAATACCTTCCCACACGACGAACAGTCCGTGCGGCTCTCGTCGAGCGTGGTGCCACAACGGTCGCAGAACATGGTCGCCTCCCGCTATGAGGATACGCCAACGGGGGCTGATTTGTTCCCTAGGCTCAAGCCGTAGCCGACGGCGACCACCACAACGCAGCCGATCACGTTGAACCATAGGTAGGCTCCGGTGAATTGCGCCGTTATCAGGATTGCGATCTCGCCGGCGATGACGCCGATGAACGCGGCGTTGGAGGTGCAGCGTTTCACGAAGAACGCGAGCACGAATACGCCGAGCATGCCGCCGTAGAATAGCGATCCGACGTAATTCACGAGCTCGATCAGCGCGCCGAAGTTGGTGGCGAAGCTGGCGAAGACCATGGCGTATATCGCCCAGAAAACCGTCGTGATGCGCGATGCCGCCAGGTAATGCGCGTCGCTACCGTCCTTGGTCATGTAGCGCTTGTACACGTCGATCACCGAGACCGTCGCGAGCGAGTTGATCTCGCCAGAGATGGCGGACATCGCGGCGGTGAAGATTACGCCGACAACCAGCCCGACGATGCCGATAGGCAGGAAGTTGGTGACGAAGGAGAGAAAGATGTAGTTCGTGTCGTTGCCGCCCGCCAGCTTCTGTGCCTCTGCGCGAGTGTCGTCCAATTGCTTCTGCGCGGTGCGGAAGTTTACACCTGCACGTGGGTCATCGGCAAGCACGGCGCGAGCGGCTTCCTGCCGGTTCTGGAACGCGGCATCGTAGCGTTGCTGTAGGGCAGGGAACTCGGCGCTCTGCTGGATCTTCTCCATCTGCACCGGGTTGAAGAGCACCGGAGGCTTCTGAAACAGGAACACGACAAAGACCATCGCGCCGATGAACAGGATGAAGAACTGCATCGGGACCTTGGCCATGGCGTTGAACAGTAGGCCGAGGCGGCTTTGGCCGATCGACTTGCCCGTCAGGTAGCGCTGTACCTGGCTCTGATCCGTGCCGAAATATGCGAGCGCGAGGAACATGCCGCCGATCAGTCCGGTCCAGATGTTGTAGCGATCGTTCCAATCAAAGGTGGTGGTGACAGCGTTCAACCGTCCGGCCGCGCCCGCGAGTTTGACGGCTTCCATGAAGGAAACATCGTGCGGTAGCAGCGTGATCGCGGTGATGAACGACAGGATGAGCGCGAACAGGATGACCGTCATCTGCTGCACGTCGGCCCAGGTGACGGCCTTGATGCCGCCCATGGTCGTGTAGATGGCGACGAAGCCGCCCATCAGCATCAGCGTCACCTGATACGGCCAGCCGAGCACGACGGACAACACGATGGCTGGAGCCGACAACGAGATGCCCGCGCCGAGGCCGCGTGAGATCAGGAAGATGATGGTGACCAGCAGGCGAGTCTTCACGTCGAAACGTTTTTCCAGATACTCATACGCCGTGTAGACGTTGGCGCGATGGAATATGGGAACAGCGGTGGCAGACAGGATCACCATCGCCAGAGGCAGGCCAAAGTAGAACTGCACAAAGCGCATGCCATCGACGTAGGCTTGCGCGGTGGTGGAGATGAACGTGGTCGCGCTGGCCTGCGTCGCCATGATCGACAGACCCATGGCGTACCAGGGCATCGTCTTGCCCGCGAGCAGGAACTGATCGGTGGAGTTCGACCCGCGGCCGCGATACAGGCCGTAGGAAATCAGGAAGATCAACCAGCCAACCAGGACAACCCAGTCGAGTGGTCTCATGGACGGTAGGCCGCCGTGAAGAAGTAGAATAGCGTAATCACTGCCGCCAGGTAAATGATGACGAAGCGGTATACGTTCGACCACTTGCCGAGAAACGGCGGAGCTTCGTCAATGACGTCGCGATGTTTGTCGCTCATTGCACCTTTCCAGCGCTCAGCATGTTCGCGAAGATCCGATACGCACCCGGAACGCCCGCGGGAAGTTCGCGGAACCAGTCATAGGCGGAGAAGATGTAGGCGCCCTTGCCGTACTGCGTGTACAGCATGCCGCCCTTCAGCGGCTCTTCGCCCGGATCGTGCGATTCCAGCACGCTCTGATACTTGGCGTCCCACTGATCGGGGAAGTTCAAGCCGCGTTCCTGGATCCAGCCTTCAAAGTCGGCCTGGGTGATTTCATTCGGCGCGTGCAGCACCTTCAATTGGGGATTCGGGAAGGTGATGGGAGCTTCTTCCACGGTCACGCGATCACGGCCGGTGCGGATCGGATAGGGGCCGATGTGTTCGAGCGGGCCGCCGGTCGGGCCGCCCTCTGCGACGTTGTACTGCACCACCACGGTGCCGCCGTTGTTGGCGTAATCGAAGAGCCGCTGATAGTTCGCGCGAAGGTCAGCGCGCGTGTTCCATGCACGAACGCCGGTGACGATGGCGTCAAACTTCGAAAGGTCGCCGCGAACCAGATCCTGCGAAGTGAGCAACGTGACTTCGGCTCCCAACTGACGGATGCTTTCGGGAACTTCGTCGCCCGCGCCCATCACGTAGCCGATGCTCTTCGCGAGGTTCGTAATGTTGGCCCGGACCAGCGCCATCTGAGAAGGAGGCAGCAGCATCTGCACGGGGATGTGCGGGTAGTTGATGCGCGTGGTTCCGGTGCGGACGGTTGCTCCGCCTACCTGCGCCACGGCGCGAACGGCACCGCGCGAATTCGCGGCGGGAGGCTGCAACTGGAAGCTGACCATCACTTGCTCGTCAGTCGCACCCAGTTCGAAATGTTGCGTCGCAGGCGTCACGGTCCAACCTGCGGGAACTTCCAAGCGCACGTCGCCCGACTGCTTGCCATTGTTCGATCGCACAGGAACATCCACCTGACGCGCCGTCGTGTTCGTGAACACCAGGGCGTTGCCGGCGAGATCCAGGGCCACGGGCGGCACGATCTCCAGCGGACGGAACAACTCACCGTAGACGCGATCTACGTAGCGATGCTGGACAGGACGCGTCAGTTCCAGATCGGTGCCCGCGATCTTCACTTTGAAGTGGGCTTCCAGCACGGGAGCATTTTCAGCATTGCCGATCAAGCGTTGATCCGGGATGTTGTACATCGTCCCGTTCTTCGCGTTCGCCAGCCAGTACGGCTGCGAGTACGGTTGATTCGCGGGGACCTTCACCGTGAGCGGATATTGCGCGGGTTGATTCGTGACTAGCACGGTCGCCGGGATGTCCTGCGAGGGCGCACCCTGGATGCCGGTCAGGCGAATGCCGCTGATCGCGACCTGCACGCCCAGGCGAGCCGTCGCCGTGGCATTCACCTTCAAGTCGCTACCGGGCGTCACCGCGAAGTCGTTGGCTTGCGCTTCTAGATGCAGACCGCTCGCCAAGGCCATCAGTTCGTCCAACTCCGCGAGCTTGCGCTGCGCCAGTGGATCATTGATCGAGGCGATCAACGGGCGAGCTTCGGCCAGAATCGGCAGCAGTTTCTCGGGATGACCGGCTTCAAACGAGGCCATCGCGCGTGCGACCAACGGGGCCACACGCGCGCCGCCGTTCACGCGGGACCAAGAGAGGTCGACACCTTCAAAGAGATCGTTGGTGGCCTTGTCTCCGGCGAGTGTGACCAGCGTGTTGCGCTGCACACCCGGACGTTCGGCCGCGCCCATACCTTGGCTGCGATGCTGGCTCCGGCTCATGCCCGCGATCTGGCCGTAGGACAGACCGAGCTCTGGCGAATACTGCCCGAGGTCGATATCGACGCCCTGTTCCTGGGGCTGTCCTCCGCGACCACCGGGACCACCTTGGCCCGGCCCTCCGGAATTCTGCATCAAGCGCTTGGCCTGCCACGGCTGTACGAATTGAAGTTGCTCGGGGAACTTCGTCGGATCGGCAGCCAGGGAGAACGCTTCCTTGCCCAGGATCGCCGAGGCCTGATGATGCCCATGTCCATCGCGCGGCGTGCCGGTGAAGCGCAGCACGATCACGTCGGGACGGAAGCGGCGGATGTTCCACACCACGTCGGCCAGTACCTGTTCGCGAGGCCACTGCGTCAATGTTTCATCGGCGATCTTCGAAAATCCGAAGTCGATCGCGCGCGTGAAGAACTGCTCAGCGCCATCGATCTTACGCGCTGCCAGCAACTCCTGCGTGCGAATGATCCCCATCTGGTCGCCCTGCTCGGAGCCGATCAGGTTCTGTCCACCCTCGCCACGAGTTAACGCCAGATACCCGGTGCGGACGTGGCGTCCACGCGCCAAATACGCCAGCAACGCGGTGTTTTCGTCGTCCGGATGCGCCGCGATCATCATTACACTGCCCAGTGTGTTCAGCTTCTCCAGCGCCTGCCGGATCTCGATTTCGCCGGACAAGGACTTCTGGCCGTAAATCGGCGCAATGGCGGTAAGTAGCAGCAGGGCAAACGTTCGGCGAAGCATAGGGTCTCCTGGGAGGTGCGTTCCATTTTACCAGCGGGAGGGGCCCCCCGTCGGCTTCTTCTGGGTACTTGGTCCTGCAATTGGATCAGTTCGGGCTAGGGCAAGAAAATCATGGAATCGCCGACGTTTGCATGATACTGTCTCCCCAGGAGTTCGCATGCGTATAATTACTCTCACCTCCCGATTGGCGTGGGGCCTCGCTCTGACTCTATGTGTGGCGATGGGACCTCTGTCTGTGAAATTGTTCCCGCAGGGGCAGGGGAACCCGTTTATCGACCACAGTGATACCGGGGAAACAATCCATGTGTTGCCCGGCCCGGCTGCGGTTCACTCGCCGCGAGACACGTCTCCGACCTTTGCCCCCATCAATCGCGCCGGGCTCTATCCGGCCAGTTACGGGTCGGGCGATCTGAAGAACCACGGCGGCAAGATTATTAACGGTGCTCAGTACTACGCCATCTACTGGAATAGCAGCGTGGCGAGCTCGACGGCCACCGGCGTAAGCGGCGCGACGATCCAGGATCGCATTCGTGGCTTTGTCCAGAACTTCTCGGGGAACGCGGATTACACGATCGTCCAGCAGTACACCGGGTCCAACGGCTCAATTCAAGCGACGATTCCCTTGGCCGCCGAATTCGTGGATTCCAAGAGCGCCCAATCCAGCATCAAGGATTCGGCGATCCAGACCTACCTGGTGAGCTTGTTTAAAAACTCCAGCACCGGCGTCATCGCCGATTCGAACGCGATCTATGGGATCTACTTCCCGCCGGGGATGCGGGTGCAGTTGACCGGTGGGATGTCCTGCAGCAGCTTCTGCGGCTATCACAGCCACTTCACTTACAACGGTATGCAGATCAAGTACGCCGTCTATCCGTACCTGAATTGTTCGGGATGTAGCCTCGGCGGGTTGACCGTCGCGGACATGCTGACCATTGTGAGCAGCCACGAAATTCGGGAAGCGGTCACTGATCCGGGCGACAACAACGTGAATGCCTGGTACGACGGCAGCGGCTACGAAGCTGACGACAAGTGCGTCTGGCACAATCTGTACCAGATGCAGCAGGGCAGTTTCTGGGTGCAGCCCGAGTATTCGAACCAGGACAAGCTGCCTGGCAGCACGGTCGGTTCCTGCGTAGTTCCGTAAACCTGAGGCCCCGCCTTAGCGGTTCGCGTTCTCCGCTACTGTGATGTGCTGAATCCGGAACGGCGAAGCCGCTGTGGCGGGGTCTACGTCTACCCGCACCCAGTGCGCATCCGTCTCGCCGGGAACTTCCAGCCGGAAGAAATTATCCAGAACTTTGCCGTCGGCGCGAGCCAGCGGTTTGTCGAAGCGGAAAAAATGCGAATCCCCATGGATCGCCAGCACCGGTTTCCCGAGCGCCTGCGATTCTTCCAGCATCACGCGCAACGTATCGGTGAATCCGGCAGGCGTGGTGTTCTTGCCGGACGCCAGCAGCGGGAACTCGGGATCGGCCTGGAACATCAACACCACGGAGTCGAACTTGTTCGCATTCGCAAGTGCGAAAGCGGTCCGAATCCAATCGAGTGTTGCCTGATTCCGCGCTTTGTACTCCGCATCATTCTCCGGCGTGCGGCCCAGGTTGTTGTTGCTGCCGACGATGTGCAACGTTGCGAACACGACGCCGCCGTGTGTGAACAGCGCGTTCTCTGTGTAGAGCGGGTAGCGTGAGTCTTCACTCTGCTTGGCGAGTGCGATCTTGCGTTGTCCCAACGAAGATTCGCCGGCGAAGAACATCTCGCGGAGCTTCTTCAGGCGCTCTAGCGAATCGTAGGCGCCGTTGTTGGCGCGATGACAGTCGGTCCACTCGTTGTCGCCCGGCGTGAGGATGAACGGAATCGCGATCTTGTTGAAATCCTGCAAGCGACTTTCAAACAATGCATCATCGCAACGGGTGGAGCCGCTCTTGATGTCGCCCATGTGCGCGACAAACTGGAGCGCAGTTGCTGCGTTGATGGACGCAGCGAGAGCGGGCCACTTGGCTTCGCCTTCCGCACCGTACTGCTGATCTCCGATGGCTGCGAAGGTGAAGGCCTGCGTCTGCGGCTGGAATCGCTCGGCGAGTTTTGCCACCAACGCAGGGTCGGCCTGTGCCCACAGAGGGGCACCCAACGCGAAGGTCAGCAGGAGGCGTCGCATCGTTACAGTGCTTCCCGGGTTTCCAGAATTTGATCGGCGTGGCGACGGGCATGGGCCGCCATCAGGTTCATGACATCCGATCCGTTCATCTCGCCAAAGCGCGGGTGCGTGGCGCCGATCGAGTAAAGCTCCACACCCTTGTCATTCGCGAGTTGCATGGTGCGGTCACGGAACTTCTCGAATTCTGCCACGGCTTCCTGCAGGGTGGCGAAGCGGCCGGTAGGGACCACGGCCTCCGGGGCTTGGACCTTGTAGGAGCGATCCGTCGCCATTGTGAACAGCTTGGTTTCGCGCTCCCAGCTCTTCTCGGGCGCGTTCTCTGTGCCGTTGAGGATCCAGCCATAGAAGCGATCCTCGACGATGGCGATGTGCTCCATACATTCGAGCACGGACCAACGGCCAGGGGCCGGTTTCTTGGAGGCTTGGTCTTCGGTCAGCCCTTGGACCGAATCGAGGACGTATTGGCGGCCATCGCGGAGCACGGCCGCCAAACCGGGAATGGGTTGGGCGCTCATTCTCTCTATTAGAACAATCGGAAATGAACGTCGTGTGACGGACTAGGTGCGGTAGGAGCCGTTGATCTGGATGTAGCCTTCGGTGAAGTCGCAGGTCCAGATGCGAGCCTTGGCCTTGCCCTTGCCGTTGATGATCAGGCGGATGTAGGTCTCCGGTTCGTCGAGCTTCTTGGTCAGCTTCGCTTCGGAGAACTTCGCCGCGAGACCGCCCTGGCAGACCTTGAGACCCTGCATGTAGATGTCTACGTTCTTCGGGTCGAACTTGATTCCGGAGTAGCCGGCAGCTGCAATCACGCGGCCCCAGTTCGGATCGGAGCCTGCAATCGCCGTCTTCACCAGAGGCGAGTTCGCGATGGCGCGCGCGATCTTCTGCGCGTCTTCAAATGTCTTCGCGCCTTCGACGTCAATGGTGACCAGCTTGCGGGCACCTTCGCCGTCGGCGGCAATCTGCTTGGCCAGTGATTCCAGAACCTTGGTCAGCGCCATCTCCAAAGCGAGTGCCGAAACCTTGATGCCCGATGCGCCATTCGCCAGCACCGCGACGGTGTCATTGGTCGAGGTGTCGCCGTCTACCGTGAGACAGTTGAAGGTCACCGCGATCGCCTTCTTCAGTGCGGCCTGCAACTCCGCGGGAGTGGCCACCGCATCGGTGACGACGAAGCCCAGCGTGGTCGCCATGTTCGGCTGAATCATGCCAGCGCCCTTGGCCATGCCGGCCATGAGCACTTCGCCGTTGATCTGCGCGAACGCTGTCTTCGGACGCGTGTCGGTGGTCATGATGGCGTTGGCCACCTTGTCGAAGGCATCGGCCGAAAGCGATTCCACCAGTTTCGGCAACGCCTTCACCACCAACTGCGCGTTCATCTCGACGCCGATCACGCCGGTGGAGGCAGGGAGAATCTCGGTTGGCTTCGCCTTCAGCGCTTTCGCCGCCGCGTTCACGCAGGTGTTGGCCACCTTCTCGCCGGTGCGCGTGGCGCAGTTCGCATTGCCTGCGTTGATCAGCCACGCCCTCGACTTGCCACGCGACGTCTTCAGATTCTGGCGAGCCAGAACCACCGGGGCTGCGACAACGTTGTTCTGCGTGAAGACCGCGGCCGAGGAGGCCGGTTTGTCCGACACGATCAGAGCAAGATCATCCTTGGCAACTTTGCGAATACCGGCGTAGGTGGTCGCGTAACAAAATCCTTGAGGGAGATTCATGGCTGTCTCTTTCATTCCAGGCACTCACCTGCGTTCAGGCTGAGCCCGTTCAGGAACGCGGATACATCCATCCGCTTCCTGCCTTCCATTTGTACTTCCAATAACTCTAGCGAGCCTTG
>CANIIC010000086.1 GCA_947467395.1 Bryobacterales bacterium | reverse complement strand
GTGCATCTTCCCAACTGACAGATCTGGGGCGCGTGAAGCGCTGCGCCGGCGTTTCCGGTGCGGCCCAATCCGTGCGCGAATTGATTGAGATCAACTGCGCGGAGATAGACGGGCCCAGTTCCGCCGGAGCAAGAATTCCCTGTTGTTGCGCGATCAGCGCTTTCAGCGGATCGACTTGTTCGGGAGTCACGCCGACCAAGAACAAGTTCGGAACACCCGGAGGCGCGGTAGAGATGATGTCGTCGACCACCGAGCTCTGGATCAGGTACACGCTCAACGTAAACATCACGCCGAGGCTCATGGCGATCAGGATGGCCTGCGCCTGGTTACCTTGGCGGTAGAGGTTCGACAAGCCCTGTCGCGTAACTGCGGACAACCGGAACGGAGCCCGTTTCAGGAAGGTACGGATGATGCGCAGGAGCGCCCAAGCTACTCCGCCGAGCGCGATCAGGCTCGCGGTGAGTCCCAGGGCGAAGTATCCACCCACGCGCGGAGATTCCGCCAGCCAGGCCGCGATACCGGCTAGGCCTGCCAGCAACAGGCCACCGACCACGATGGAATCGGGCGATTCTTTCAAGCGCTGCACGAAGGGCTTCTTTGCTTCCGGCATATCTCGACGCAAGATCATCGCGGGGCGAATCTTGCGGATCGCCAGTAGCGGGGGGAGCGTGAACAGTAGCGTAGTCAGCATGCCCACCGCGATGCCTTGTAATGCGGCGTCGAGGTGCCAGCCAGTGAGCGCCTGAATTTCAAAGATCTGCGAAACCAGCGACGGGAACACTTCTTCGATCCCCCGCCCGATCACCACACCCGCCAATCCACCCAGCAAACCCAGCATTAGCGTCTGGATGGTGAAGATCCCGATGATCTCGGATGACGTGCCACCCAACGACTTCATCACCGCGATGTTGTCCATCTTCTGCTGCAAGTGGGCGTACATCGCCATGGCGACGCCGATTGCTCCCACGATCAGGGCGATCAGACTAACCAAGCTGAGAAAGGTGGTCGCCCGTTCCACGCCCCGCGTAATCAAAGGATGCGCTTCGGTGGAATCCGCCACCAGCGCATTCGGCAAAGCGGCGGTAATCTCGGCTCGCGCTTGCTGCACAGTGGGTCCAGCAGGTGCGAGCTTGAACAAGTATCGCTGAGCTGCTCGGCTGCCAAGCTGCATTAGACCGGTGCGCTCGAACGCCTCGCGCGACAGCATGAGGCGCAGGCCCACGTTCAAACTGCCGGACATGCGATCGGGTTCGGAAACGACGATCGCCGCCATCTTGAAGTTCTCACTGCCTAGCTTGATCGTGTCGCCGACTTTGACGCCCAATCGGATCAGGACATCCTCGCCGGCCGCCACCGTATCCGCCTTCAATGCATCGGCGAGGGGCATCTCGGGAGATAGCTTCACGGTCCCGTAATACGGGTACTTGGTGGGATCGACCGCTTTGATCGAAACCAACACCGGTACGGCGTCCGGCATCTCCGAGGAAGCCATGGAGACGGTTTCCGTAATGGTCGTTTTGTCGATCCCCTTGGCCGCTAGACCGTCCAATAGAGCCGCTTCTTTCGAGTCCGGGGGATTGAACTGGCGCGCCGTCAGATCGGCGGCCATGATGGAACGGGTTTCGCCCGTCAGCATGGTCTTTACGCTCTGGCTGAACCCGCGAACGCCGGAGAGCGCTCCGACACCCAGAGCCACAGCCAGGACAACGAACAGAAACTTCGTCATCGACGATCGAGTTTCGCGCCACGCGATGCGGGCGGACGTCCGAAGGGACAGTCTCACGCGCGAACCTCGTCGCTGATCACCACACCGTCGCGCAACGTGACCAAACGATCAGCTCGAGCGGCCAAGGCCAGGTCGTGCGTCACCATCACCAAGGTCGTACCCTCTTGCTTGTTGAGGGACAACAGAAGATCCAGGACATGGGCTCCATTGGAGCTGTCCAGATTCCCCGTCGGCTCATCAGCCATCAGAAGGGGAGGCTTACCCATGAACGCGCGGGCCAGGGCTACGCGTTGTTGCTCACCACCCGATAACTGGACCGGGTAATGATCCAGGCGGTCTCCCAAGCCGACGTTCTTCAATAACTCGCGAGCGCGTTGGGTCCCTGTCCCCACATCTCCCCCCGTTAGCTCATAGGGCAACAAAACATTCTCTTCTGCGGTCAAGGTGGGGATGAGCTGGTAGCTCTGGAATACGAACCCGATCTTGCGGCCACGCACTAATGCCAGATCGTCTTCCTTCAGATTCGTGATGTCCGTGCCGTCGATGATGATGTTGCCGGATGTGGGCGAATCCAAACCGGCTAGCAACCCGAGCAACGTGCTCTTGCCGCTTCCGGACGCGCCCATGATGGCCACGAACTGGCCTACGGGCACCGACAGATCCACCCCGCGTAGGATCTCCACGCGATGCGTTCCGGTATCAACCACTTTGGTTAGTTTGCGAGCTTCGAGGATGGCCACCGCTATCCATTATGATCGTTCTAGTGAAGCCCACGATTCTTCTTTTCGCATTGCTGGCCTTGGTGGGGTGTTCGGATTCAAAGCCGGCGGCTGAAGCTCGCCCGTCTGAACCCGCTGTCGCCGCGCCCGTTACACCGCCCCCCGCCCAGGAACCGGACTCGCGCAAGGTCCTGCTCGTGGTTGGCGATAGCATCAGTGCCGGTTACGGCTTGGCTCCTGGCCTCAGTTACCCCGATGTGATGCAGCACACGCTCGACTCCGAGAAACTCGCGTGGCATGTGGTGAATCAAGGAGTCAGCGGCGATACAACTGCCGGTGGAGCATCGCGAATCGCGCTTGGCCTGGACATGAAGCCCTCTGTCGTACTTCTGGAGCTGGGAGGTAATGACGGCCTGCGCGGGCTGCCACTGACGGCTACGAAGGACAACTTGGAGAAAATGATCCTCGCCTACAAGGCTGCTGGCGCGCAAGTTGTTTTAGCAGGGATGTCCCTGCCGCCGAATTACGGCCCGGATTATGTCAAGAGTTTCGAGAAGCTGTACAAGGATCTGGCTGCGAAGCACAAGGTGAAGCTAATTCCGTTCCTGCTAGCGGACATGATCACGCCGGATCTGCGCTACTTCCAGCAGGACGGCATCCATCCGACCGAAGATGGCGCGAAACTGGTCGCACAGACCGCGTTGAAGACGCTACGTCCGTTGCTCAAGTAGCGCCACGACTTTCTCCAAGGCCGCCGCATCTGGAACGCTCCCTTGCGCTAGCGTCGCATTCCCGCCGCCGCGACCACCGGCCTCGGTTAGAGCAGCCTTGAGCACGTTTCCAGCGTGAACTCCCGAATCCTGAGACGCTGCGAGTAGAAGCGACGGCGGATCGTCGCTGATCGCCAAGAACACTGCCTGTTCATTCGCCGTGAAGGCTTGGGCCTTGTTCCGCACCCCTTCGTCGATCGTGCCGCGTTCGATGACGCGCCGGAGTCCATTCGCGTCAGGCACGGTCTTCCAGTACAGTTCCGCTCCTTCCCGGCGAGCCTGCTCCGTCGCGAGCCGGAGACGTTCTTTCTCGAGGGTCTTGTTCTGTTCCGTCAGCGCCAGGATGCGTTCCGGGGCTTGTTCTGCCGGAAGCGAAAGCGTACGCGCAATCGAAACCAGAAGCTGATTGTCGGCCCGGGCCCGGCGAAGAGCGCGGTTCCCGCAAACGAATTCGATGCGGGTGATGCCGCGAATCTTCTCCGACTTGCCGGTCAGGACCAAGCCGATCTCGGAAGTGGAGCGAACATGCGTCCCGCCACAAGCGCTCCGGTCGACGCCCTCGATGGAAACAATGCGCAATGTGCCGGACCGAGTTGATTCCTTCCTCAATCCGGCTGCGGCGTCTTCGAAGGTGATCGCCGTGGGGCGCGTTTGGCCGATAATCTCGAAACAGCGCTCCTCGGCCGTTGCCAGTTGGGCTTCGGTGACCGAGGAAGTAGCAATGTCTACCGTGTTCGCCCCAGTTCCCATGTGGACGCTGACGGTCTTGAACCCGAACAATTCCTCAAGCACAGCGGACAGTAGATGCTGGCCCGTATGTTGCTGCATCAGATCGTAGCGACGATCCCAATCGATGGCGCCGTGGACGGTCTCCCCGATGAGTGGAGCGGCAAGTACATGGGCGATCCGATCTTCCTCGTCGATGATTTCTGTGACTGGTACACCGCCCAACGTGCCGAGATCGAAGGGCTGGCCTCCAGACGTTGGATAAAACCCAGTGCGATCCAGATACACGCGGAGTCCATCGTCGGCGGTCTCCGTCACGCGGGCGTCGAACTCGCGGAGGTAGCAATCGGAGTAGTACAGGCGTTCGGTCATCGAAGTTTCAGCATAACTCGGGGATAATGTTTCTAGATGCTGGGGATTCAAGAACAGATCGCCACCGTATTCCGCCGCGACCCGGCGGCGCGCAGCGTTGTGGAGATCGTACTGTGTTACCCCGGCTTCCACGCGGTCCTCATGCATCGCATGGCGCACCAGTTGTACAGCAAGGGTTGGTACACGCTGGCGCGCTTCATCAGTCAACTTTCGCGGGCTCTCACCGGTATTGAAATTCATCCGGGCGCCACCATCGGGCGTCGATTCTTTATCGATCACGGGATGGGCGTGGTGATTGGCGAGACGGCCGAGATCGGCGACGATTGCCTGCTCTATCAAGGCGTCACCCTCGGCGGCACGGGAAAAGACACGGGCAAACGGCACCCGACCTTGGGCAACGGCGTCGTCGTCGGCACGGGTGCGAAGATCCTAGGAAACATTCGAATCGGCCATGCCGTCAAGGTCGGTGCGGGATCCGTGGTGGTGCATCCGGTGCCGGATCATTGCACTGTGGTCGGCGTGCCCGGCCGCGTCGTGAAGGATCCGGAAGCACCGTGGGAACCGCTGGAACACGGGGATCTTCCTGATCCCGAGGGTCAGGAAATTGAAGATCTCAAGCGCCGGGTGGCGGAGTTAGAGGCTCTCCTCAAAGACGTGCGTCAGCCGCATCGGTAAAGGCGTAGCGCAGGCTGTTCTGCGCGATTTGCTCCAGTTCTGATTCGGAGAACCCGAACTTCGTCGCGGCCAGTGCATACTCGCCATCCAATGTGCATCCGAACAAGGCAGGATCGTCGGTGTTCAGGATGAGGGGTACGCCGGCGTCGAACAATCGCCGCACGGGATGCGCGTCCAGGGAAGATACGGAACCTGTTCGAACGTTGCTGGTGATGGAGATTTCAAGCGGGATATCTCTCGAACGAAGCTCATCAAGCAGCGCTGGATCCTCAATGGCCCGGATGCCGTGCCCGATGCGTTCGGCTCCAATGGCGAGGGCATCCCATACCGACTGCGGTCCGGTAGTTTCGCCGGCGTGGCAGGTCAGACGCAGGCCGCTCGCCTTGGCATCATCAAAGTGTTTGGTGAACCAACGGGCCGGGCCCATGGACTCAATGCCGCCGACGCCGATGCCGACGATCCCGCGATGTCGGTTTGCTGCCGCGAACTCAAACACAGGTTCGGCCGGAAGCGGACCCCACTGGCGCGTGACGTCAAAAATCCAGCGAATTGGGATGGGACTGGACGCGGCCTCCGCTTCGAGTGCATCGAAGACTGCGCCAAGGTCCTGTTTCTTCCAAAGAATCACGCCCGCGGACACGATCACTTCGGCGTAACATACGTTCTGCGCAGCGAGGTCTTGGAACAGGCGGCGAGCCGTGATCGCATAATCCGCGGGGGTGCGCAGCTTGCGATTCACCCATACGAAGGCTTGAATGAAGCCATCAAAATCGGTGTACGAGAGTTCCCGCGCGATGTCTTCGTCGGTGAGCGTGGGCTCCAGTTCTTTCAGAGCAGTAGAAGAAACGGAACCTTCCAGATGCAAGTGGAGTTCGGCGCGACGGAGCTTGTCGATCATCACTGACATAATACAAGCATGGAGATCAGTTCCTTCGAGTCTGGCGTGATTGAGTCGATCGTAGCCGGACGGCACGGGGATGCGTTCGCAGTGTTGGGGCCGCACGGGCAGGGTGAGACACACGAGGTGACTGCATGGCTTCCTCAGGCCGAATCTGCGAGTGTCGTGATCCTTGGCGTGGACACGCCGATGGAGAAGATTCACCCGGCGGGGCTGTATCGGGGCAAGTCTTCGCGACGGGACTATCAGCTTCGCGTGCGCTTGTATTCGGGCGAAGTTCAGTTGATCGAAGATCCCTATCGCTTCCCGCCGATGCTGACACCGTTTGAACTGCATCTCTACGGCGAAGGTACAAATTACGAGAGCTACCGCACGATGGGCGCGCACGTGTGCTTGCTCGAAGGTGTGGACGGCGTGCGCTTCGCGGTGTGGGCGCCGAACGCGACCGTCGTCAGTGTGATGGGCGATTTCAACGGCTGGGATCGCACGCGCCACCCAATGCGCAAACGCGATGGCGGCATCTGGGAGATCTTCCTGCCGTGGCTCGGGGTCGGTTCGGTCTACAAGTATTCGATCGTCTCGACCAGCGGCGAGATTCTGGAGAAGAGCGACCCGTACGGCTTCTATGCAGAGCAGACGCCCAAGACGGCCAGCATCGTGTGGCCGCTATCGGGGCATCATTGGCACGATCAGGGCTGGATGGATCACCGCTCATCCCGCAATTGGATCCATGAACCGATGTCGGTTTACGAGGTGCATCTCGGTAGCTGGCTAAAGAGCGAGGGCGATTACTGGCTGACGTATCGCGAACTCGCGGATCGCTTGGTCGGGTATGTGAAGAAGTTGGGGTATACGCACATCGAACTGATGCCGATCATGGAGCATCCTTTCAGCGGTTCGTGGGGATATCAGGTGTCGGGTTACTTTGCGCCCACCTCTCGATTCGGGACGCCGGACGACTTTCGATTCTTCATCGATGCCTGCCATCAGGCCGGTATCGGTGTGCTGCTCGATTGGGTGCCGGGACACTTCCCCAAGGACGAACATGCGCTGGGGCACTTCGATGGTACGGCTTTGTACGAACACGCCGACCCGCGCAAGGGTGAGCACAAAGATTGGGGTACGCTGATCTTCAACTACGGCCGGAATGAGGTCAAAACATTCCTGCTCTCGAACGCGCTGTACTGGCTGAAGGAATTCCACATCGACGGCCTGCGCGTAGACGCAGTAGCTTCCATGCTGTATCTCGACTATTCACGCGAACAGGGCGACTGGGTGCCGAATCAGCACGGCGGTCGCGAGAATCTGGAAGCCATCGACTTCCTGAAGCGCTTCAATGAACTGGTCCATCAGGTGCCGGGTGCGATTACGGTGGCTGAAGAATCCACGTCGTGGCCGGGCGTGTCGCGACCGACGTACCTGAATGGCTTGGGCTTCACCATGAAGTGGAACATGGGCTGGATGCACGACATGTTCGAGTACTTCTCGACCGATTCGCTCTACCGCAAATATCACCAGAAGAACATTACATTCAGTCTGCTCTACGCATTCACGGAAAACTTCCTTCTCCCGATCTCGCATGACGAAGTTGTCTACGGCAAGGGCTCATTGATCGGGAAGATGCCTGGTGATGAGTGGCAGAAGTTCGCCAACGCTCGCGCCTTCCTGACCTACATGTACGGGCACCCCGGCAAGAAGCTGCTGTTCATGGGCTCCGAATTTGGGCAGACCAGTGAATGGAATCACGACAAAGATCTGGATTGGTGGCTGTTGCAGTATCCACTGCACCATCGCATGCAGACCATGGTGAGCGAATTGAACGCGCTCTATCGCCGCGAACCGTCTCTTTATGAGGTGGACGACGATCACCGCGGTTTTGAATGGATCGACTTCCGCGATGTGGAGAAGAGCGTGATCGTGTTCACTCGTTATGCCCGGAATCGAGAAGACTTCCTGGTGTTCTGCTGCAACTTCACTCCGATGGAACGCGTGGCGTATCAGGTGGGCCTACCGAAGGCGGGCCGCTATCGAGAGGTCTTTAACACCGACGCGGAGATGTTTGGCGGCAGCAACCTCGGTAATGCCGGATGGGTGCGTGCCATCGACGAGGCGTATCACGGACGCCCAGCAAGCGCGCAGATCATGCTGCCGCCGCTGGGCGTGGTTGTATTAAAGCCGGAGTAGGGGCTACTTCGCGGAGCAGCCGAAGTTGGCCGCCTCATCGATGCTGCCGGAGCCCTTGTAACGCGCGACCGTCGGATACATGCAGATCGGTCGCGTGCGGGTGGTCTTGCCACCTTCCACATGCCCGCCGATCAGCATCTCCGGAGCGACACCCTTTTCCACCCAATTCACGACCGCCGTGAGCCAGTCCACATCTCCGCAGCCGGGACCACCTCCGCAGTGGAACATGCCGGGGACCGGGAAGAAGCGGTAGAAATCCGTGGTTTCCTTCTCGCCCATCGTCTTCTTCGCGGCCTCATAGTAGTCCACCGACATACGCGAAGTAACACCGGGATCGGCCCACCCGTGGTAGTGCACGATTTTGGCGCCCCGCGCCTTGACCGCGGTTAAATCCGTGATCGTCGCGTTGATGATCAGTCCGACTTTCTGCATGCGCGCCACGTCGTTATCCACGTTGAAGGACTTGTAGTCATAACTGGCGCCCGTCGGGTTATCGAAGGCCATATATTTCATGAATGTGTCTCCGAGGTTAAAGCTCCCGATCAGGTTGCTTTCCCAGCCGCTGATGCGTTTGCCTGTGCGATCAGGCATGAAGGCCTCAGGGCCCACGGGAAAGCCGGGGAACAGAAGCTCACCCTTCGAGTTCCGGACTCCGTCGTAGACGTGCTTGATCGCAGTAAGTTGCGCGGGCGTGAAGCAGGATGCGGTCTCTGTTCCACTGCACTTGGTGAGATCTTTGTCGGGATCGAAGCTGCAGGCCAGCGGATTCTCAATGAGGCCGTCCTTGAGCCCATCGAGCGCGTCGCATTTGCCGTAGACGGCGGCTTCGAGCGCCACCAATTTCTCGGCCTTGATCTCGCTGGGGCCGGGGCCCACCTGAATCCAGTTGTAGACGGCCTTCGTTTGCAGGCCAGTCAGGTTCAACACCGGCGCACCGATGACGTAGCCGTCGAAATCCTCCGGATAACGCTGAGCTTCCATCAGCCCTTGGCGTCCACCCGTGGAACAACCGACCCAGTAGGAATACTTGGCATCCGCCCCGTAGTAAGTGCGGATGATCTTCTTCGCCAGCAGCGCGGTCTCATGCACGGAGAGGTAGCCGTGATCGATGATCTTGCGCAGCGCGTTCGGGTTGCTGTCTGTCTTCATGGCGAAGATCGCGCCGGGTTCCTTCTGCGCATCGTGACCGGTGTCGGTCGATGTGGACGCATAACCTAGGCGGACCGCCGTATCGACCGCTGCCGTGGTGATCGTCCCCGCCCAACCGCCGTTGCCCACCATCTGAAAGCGCTCATTCCACGCAGTCGGCAGCTTCACGACGAAGCGAGCTTCCGGCCAAATCACCCCGCGAACCTCGCAATGCGCTGGCAGATTCGCTGCTGCGGCGACGGCTTTCACGGATTCGATCTTGACGTCGGCACCGAAAGATTTCGTGGTGAGCGCGGAACATTCGATGACAGGAGCGGCCATGGCTCCCATGGAGCAGACAAGCAACACGAGTGCGGTCTTCATGATCTTCTATCCTAGTCGGAGCTGGAAGGAAAAGAAAGGCGGTATTCTGAACATAGTGCCCCCCTCTGTCGCACCCCAAACGATCGTCGGCATGAATCTGGCCGAACTTCAGGTAGCCTTTCCCGGGCAGCCCAAGTTTCGCGCGCAACAGATCTACGAAGCCGTGTACCGTCAGCGCGTCACCAGCCTGGACCAGATTACGAATATCCCCAAAGCGCTGCACGACGTGCTGCCCATGGGCTTGCCTGAAGTCGAGAAGGTGTACGACTCGGTCGACGGCACGCGCCGTTACTTGATGAAGTTACACGACGGCAAGACCGTCGAATCCGTTTGGATGCCGGAAGACGAGCGCGCGACCATCTGTATTTCGAGCCAAGTCGGCTGTCCAGTCGATTGCAAGTTCTGCCTAACGGCTCTGCTGGGCCTCGAACGGAGCCTGACGGCGGGTGAAATCGTAGGTCAGGTTTTGCGCGTCGCCTCGGATCAAGGCGTGGAGCCGAACGTCGATCGCCTGAACATCGTCATGATGGGCCAGGGCGAGCCACTGCTGAACCTGCCGAACGTACTGAAGGCCACCCGGCTGCTGGTGGATCAAAAAGGCGGGTCGATTGCGCCTCGGCGCATTGCGGTGTCGACGTCCGGCATCATCCCGAAGATCCTCGAATTGGCGAAGGAAGAGATTCGCCCGAAGCTGGCGATCTCGCTCAACGCCTCGCACGAAGAACAACGGCAACAGTTGATGCCGATTACGCGGAAGTATCATCTGGCGGATTTGATGGAAGCCTGCCGAGCCTTCCCGCTGAAGCATCGCGAGAAGATTATGTTCGAGTACGTGTTGCTCAAGGACGTGAACGATACCGACGCCGACGCGCAACGCGTGGTGAAACTGCTGAGCAAGCTGGACGCTGTGGTGAACCTGATCGCGCTGAATCCTGGCCCGGGGATCCCGTTCGATACGCCGACTCAAGAACGCGTCCATTCGTTCCAGAACATCGTAAAGAAGTCCGTTCCGTGTTACGTTCGCAAGCCCCGCGGGCTGGACGTCTACGCGGCCTGCGGACAGTTGAAGCGGATGGAATCCAACCCGTTCCCTGTGCTTGCCTAAAGCTACTTATTCTTTCCGCGCCCCATGCCGGGCATCGTCGGCATGTCCACCTTCGTGGCAGAACCCGTCGAGAACTCCGCGTCGGTCAGTGCAGCATCGGCAACCGATTTCACAGACTGCCGAGTGGTGGCCTTGCCATTCGTGAAGCTGGTCACCTGCACTGGGTAACCGTTGATTCCCTTGGGTGCGATCTGGTCTACCGAAACGAAACTCGCCATCGGCGTGTTCTCCAAAGCGGCCACCATCGTTCCTGCGAACTCTTGCAGCTTCTGGACCACTTGAAAGTCGGCGGCGGATAGCTTCAGATCGGCAGGCGTGGCGGCGCAGATTTCGGCCATCTTGGTTCCAGCGCGGCCGCCATCGTAGTTCGTGCAGCGGAATCCGTTGACCGTGCCAGAGCCCTTCGGGGTGTACGTTGTCGTAGCCACAGTAGTGCCGGGTGGATTGACCACGGCTCCCATCATGCGTTCCATAGCAGCCCGTTGCTCCGGAGACATGTTCTTCATCTGCGTCTGCATCTGAAGCACAGCACCTTGCATCATCTGCGTCATCTGCTGGATGGTGGCCTGATCGATCTCGCGATACTCGTTCCGGGCTTTGTCGATCAAGACTAGTCGATTGCCGCCTTTACTGAGGAACAACACCGATCGCGTGCCGTCATTCGTGCGCAGCCGATCCGCGTCGATCAGGATCTCTCGGGCAGTCGTCTTGTTGGTTTCAAGATCCACTGATTCCATTGTGATTCGCTTCCCGGCCCACGTCGGCAGAGTTACGAGGAAGAGGGCGGTCAAAGCAAGTTGGTTGCGCATGATTATTTCCAGTCCGCCGTGAAGATGTTGAACTCGTAGTTGCCGGTGCCCTGGTAGCTGGATGCGAAGACCAGTTTCCTGCCGTCGGGTGAGAACTCAGGGAATGAGGTGAAGCCACCGTAGCTGGTGACTTGTTCCAGCCCAGTGCCATCGATATTTACCAGATACAGTTCAAAGTCGCGGCTGTCGCACTTGTGTTTGTTGGACGAAAATAGAATCTTCTTCCCGTCAGGCGTGAATGTCGGTGCGAAGCTGGCGCAGCCGAACTGCGTGATCTGCCGCGCCTTGGAACCATCGGCATTCGCCACCCACAGTTCCATCTTCATCGGGGCCGTCAGATCCTCTTTCAGTAGGTCACGGTAGGTTTTCGTCTTCTCCGGTGTGTCGGGATGGAAGGCGCGCCAGACCATCATGTTGCCGTCGCGCGAAAACGTTGGGCCACCGTCGTAGCCTTCGCTCTTGGTGATCTGTTTCTTGTTCGATCCGTCGGGTTTCATCGTCCACAGATCCAGATCGCCGGAAGACTTGGAGGTGTAGATGACCTGATTCTTCTTCCAATTCACCGTGGCTTCCGCGTCGTAGCCGGGGGCGTTGGTCAGTTTCTTTTCGATCTTGCCGGTCTCGTCAGCCAAGTAGATGTCGAACCCGGAATAGACGGCCCACACGTATCCTTTGCTGCGGTCGGCAGGTGCGGGACATGCGTCGCCGGCTTCATGCGTCGATGCGTAGACGAAGTGTTTGCTGTCGGGTAGGAAGTAGCCGCACGTAGTGACGCCCTTGCCGGTCGAAACCATGTGTTGGTTTGAGCCGTCCGCGTTCATCATGTAGATCTGATCGCACTGGTAGTTGTCGCGCGTGGATTGGAAGATCAACTTTGAACCGTCCGGCGCCCAGTAGGCTTCCGCATTCTGGCCACCATGCGTCAACTGGTTGAGATTCGAAAGATGAGACGTTTGGCCCCAGCACAGCACTGGAATCAGGGCAAGAAGAAGCTTCATGCCGACTATTGTAGCCCCGCTCTACTGCAGCTTCGGCAAGGCATGGATCGCCTTCGAGCCCAACCAGGCTTGGCGAAACGCCTTGATTTCGGGAGTGACCGGCAGCTTCACGGACTCGAATGGGACCACTTGAACGTTCGGGGCTTCCTTCCATGTGACGCCTACGTTGCGTCGACCGGAACGGCCCTCCACCTGAAGGCGGGCTTGATCGCCCGGCTTGTAGGACCGCAGAATGCGCTCCCATTCCCGCTCGTCCTTGATCTCCTTACCGTCGACAGCCACGATCCGATCCCCGCGATCAATGCCCGCGGCGTACGCAGGTGACCCCTTCAGGGTGGGTCCCGTAATCACCATCGCACGACCGGGAAAGTTCACTCGCGGCGCCCCAAACCACACTTCGCCCGGCGCAATCTTGCGTAAGGCCAGCCCCGCTTGTGCCAGCAGCTTCTCGTAGTCCAGAAACTCATGCCCATCGATGTACCGGGCAAAGATCTCACGCGCAAACGTGGCGTTGGTGGCGGTCGCCAAGGAACGCTCCAGATCCCCGGCCGTGTACGGTTTGTCGATATCGGGATGTTCCTGCCAGTGCGCACGCATCCAATCATCCAAACTCTTGCCCGGGAACCGCGTCCGAATGGCGAGATCGATGCCGAGCCCAAGCGACTCACCGTAGTAGTAGTACGAGAGAAATGCGTTCGCCTGATTGGTGGGATCCCCGTTCGCGGCGCGATCTGCGAAAGGCGCCATGCGGCTCATTTCCGGCGCATTAACGGTCCATCGTGCAGGGGATTCCAGCAGTGCGCCCAATGCGGAGGTGAGCTCGCTCGCAAAATGTTCCAGATCGTAGATCCCTGCACGTATCAGGATCAGAGGCCCGTAGTAGTTCGTGAAGCCTTCGGCGAACCAAAGCTCGCTCGACATGTTCGCGCGTTCCAGATCAAACGGTTCCAGCGACTTCGGACGCATCCGTTCCACATTCCAAGAATGAAAGAATTCGTGCGCGGCGGAGTCGATCAGATCCACATAACTGCGGCGATTCAGCTCGGTGGGGTTGCTGATGAAGGTGGAATTGCGGTGCTCCATCGCATCGGAACTCGCGTAAGGCTGGTAGTCAAAGAGAAAGGTGTAGACGTCATTGTCGTATCGCGGGAACGCGCCGAAGACACCTTCGGCTTCCGTTGCCACGGCTTGGCAGTAGCGAGAGAACTCCGTCGCAACGTCTTCGTTGGCACCCGCATGAAGCGCCATGCGGAAGCGTGTCTCTCCGACCTTCCAATCCCGCGTCTTGTGGGAGCTGAACTCGATCGGACTATCCATCAGTAGATCGCGGGACGGCGCTCGCCACCAGCCCGCGCCGGCGTCCGACAGTTGGGATGCGACGGACCATACAAGGCTCGGCGGGGACTGCAGTTTCACCTGTACTGATCGATGCTCCAATCCGCGCGCCCACACAAATGTCGCTGGGCCATTCAGATGCGCGTGAGTCATATCGATCGCATCGTATGTTCCATCCACAACGTCGCCATAGAGCGTGTAACTGAAATTCACCGTCCCGTTGTGACCCGACACGAGCCACTCATTCGGCGCTGTTGGTGAGACGGGCAGCGCCTTGCCTGAGGAATCCACCGCGTGAATGTTGTAGATGTTCTTAGCGAATTCATGCAGCGCATAGCGGCCGGGCGAGGAACGGCTCATCACAACATCCAGCGGCCCGGCCGGGACCTCAGAAAACGTCGCGGTAATTTCAGCTTCGTGATGCTGGGCATTCGAAAACTGGAGCACATAGCGCACCGGTTCTTGCGCCCAGGCACTGCAGCAAAGCACTAACCCGACGAGCATCCGCAGCGTTTTCACAGGACTGCCATTATCGCACCCAAACGTGCAAATATGAGAAATGAGACTTGGCATCGATTTCGGCACCACGCGAATCATCGCCGCGGCAGCCGATCGGGGAAATTTCCCTCTGGTCCCTTTTGAATCGGGCGAAGGCAACTTCGACTGGTTCCCTTCTCTCATCTCCATTCGCGGCGACGAACGGCGCTTCGGTTGGCAGGCATGGCTTGTTCAAGGTGATCCTACTTGGACGACGGTTCGTTCGATCAAACGGTTTCTGGAAGATGCGGGTCCGCACACGAAAGTGGACGTAGGCGATCAGGAGATCCTGTTGACCGAACTGCTCGGCGGGATGGTCCGTGCTCTTCGCGATGCGATCGTGGCCTACGCAGGCGTGGCTGAGCCCTTGGAGATCATGCTGGGAGTTCCAGCCAACGCGAATAGCAACCAGCGCTTCCTCACGGTCGATGCGTTCCGGAGCGCAGGATTCACCGTCCTGGGCTTGCTGAACGAACCGTCAGCGGCATCGATCGAGTTCGGGCATAAGCAACAGAATAAAGCACCCGCCAAGGTACTGGTCTACGATCTCGGGGGCGGAACATTTGATGCCTCTTTGGTCGAACTGAACGGAGCGTCCCACACGGTGTTGGGAACGGCCGGAATCATGACGCTGGGCGGCGATAACTTTGACCACGTTCTGGCGCGTATGGCGATCGGCCAGGAACGCTTGGACGTTTTGGAACCGGCCACACTGTTTCGGTTGGAAGAAGAGTGCCGAAGGCAGAAAGAGGCCCTGCATCCGAATTCCCGGCGCATCGTCGTGGATTTGGAAGTTGTGGCGGAAGGCCTAGGTTCAGCTACCGTCCCGGTCACCGATTACTACGAGCAGTGCCGGCCCTTGTTGGACCAGACGCTGACAGCCGTAGCCAAACTCGCGGCACAAACCGATATCGATGTGCTGTATGTGACCGGCGGCGGTAGCGAACTGCCTCTGGTCGCACGAGTGCTGCGGGAAGAGTTTGGCAGGAAGGTCAAGCGCAGCGAATACACGCGATCGGCGACAGCCATTGGTCTCGCGATCCAGGCCGACGCCACCACGGGCTACATGTTGCGCGAGGTCTTCACGCGGAACTTTGGCGTCTGGCGCGAAAAGAACTCCGGCCGCACGTTGTATTTCGATGCGATCTTCCCGGCAGGCACGCGCCTGCCAGCTCCAGGTGATGCGCCTGTGCGCGTTCGACGGGTATATTCACCCGTCCACAATGTGGGACATTTCCGGTTCCTGGAAGCCAGCGCCATCAATGCCGAAGGCCAGCCCGATGGCGACATCACCCTGTGGGACGACATTCTCTTCCCGTTTGCTCCGTTCCTCAAAGACAACGAACAACTTGAAACGGTCTACGTCGCGTATTCCGACGCCGCCTCGATGCAGGATATCGAAGAGTCGTACGAGTGTGATTCGACCGGCGCGGTCACGGTGACGATTCGGAGTCTGACGGCCGGCTATGAACGCGTCTACAAACTTGGGCGATGGAGCGACAAAGCTTCGGTGCTGAAACCAGGGAAGAAGCGTTCGAAAAAAGCGGCTTCTTAGAAACGTACGGGAC
>CANIIC010000085.1 GCA_947467395.1 Bryobacterales bacterium | reverse complement strand
TTTTTTGTGTAGACTCGTCCAGAAGGAGTTCACCCCTTGACGACGTTCGGGAACCTCGCTGTTCTCTCTCTCCTCGCGCTCACCGCGCAAGCTCAGACCAAGCCCGTGAACGTGGACACGCGCGTTCTGCGGAACGCTGGCACCGCGAATGACGCATTGGCCGGCTCCTGGCTCAGCTACGGCAAGGACCAGTCGGAAACCCGCTACAGCCCCCTGAAGCAGATCGACGCGACCAACGCCAGCCGCCTCGGCCTTGCCTTCACTTACGAAGTTGGCGCAGGCGGCGGAAATCAGGAAGGCACGCCGTTGATGTGGAACAACACGCTCTACGGCATCACCACCTGGAGCGTGGTCTACGCGCTCGACGCACGCACCGGCGAACGCATCTGGCGCTACGACCCGGAGATCAACCAGATCGCGGTGCGCCCCAAGATCTGCTGCGGCATCGTGAATCGCGGTATCGCGCTCTACAATGGCATGATTATCGCGCCCTTGAACGACGGGCGTCTGATCGCGCTCAACGCGATCACCGGTAAGCCGGTGTGGGAATCGCGCGTCGCTTATCCGCAGGATCTCTTCACGTTGACCATGGCCCCGCGCATCGCGGGTGACAAAGTCATCATTGGAGCCTCCGGTGGCGACCGGCCCACGCGGGGATTCTTCGCCGCCTTCGATGCGCAGACCGGCCGCTTCGCCTGGAAGTTCTACACCGTTCCCGGCGATCCTTCGAAGCCCTTCGAAAACAAGGCCATGGAAGCCGCAGCCAAGACCTGGGGTGGTGATTTCTTCAAGAACGGCGGCGGTGGCGCGGTGTGGGACGGCTTCGCCTACGATCCCGAAGCGAATCTGGTCTACGTCGGCACCGGTAACGCCGAGCCGTGGGTGCAGAAGTTCCGCGGCGCGCAGAACGTCGACAATCTGTACACGTGCTCCATCATCGCCGTCGATCTCACCACCGGGCAGTACAAGTGGCACTTCCAAACCACCCCCAACGACAATTGGGACTTCGACAGTGTTCAGCAGTTGATGCTCCTGAACCTCAAGATCAATGGTCGCGATCGCAAGGTGATCACGCAGGCTTCGAAAAACGGCTTCTTCTGGGTGCTGGATCGTGTGACCGGCGAGTACATCTCCGGCGCGCCGTTCGTGAAAGTGACCTGGGCCAAGGGCCTCGATCCGAAGGGCCGTCCCATCGTGAATCCCGAAGCCTACTACGATCTCGAACCCGTCAGCATCTACCCCACCGGCGGCGGCGCGCACAATTGGTCGCCGATGTCCTATAACCCGAACACGGGGCTCGTCTACATCCCTTCGTCGTACATGCCGTTCACGTATGCTGCAACCGAGGAATTGAAGCCCGGCACTACCGGCTACAAGCGCGGCACCACGGACCCGAAAGAGCTTCCCGTGACGCCCATCGGCCCCATCCCTCCGGAAGGTTGGCGCGCTGGCCTGCAGGCCTGGGATCCCGTGAATCAGAAACTCGTCTGGCAAGCGCAGGGCGGCGGTGGAATCGGCGGCGGCACTGTGACGACGGCGGGAAATCTGGTCTTCCAGGTACAGAATGACGGAGTCTTCAAGGTGCTCACTGCGGACAAGGGCCAGAAGCTGTTTGAGGTCAACGTGGGCCGCACGGGCATGGCCCCGCCCATCACGTATGAATCGAGCGGGAAACAGTACGTCGCGTTCCAGGGCGGCCTCGGCCAGCCCGCCAATGTGAACGGCCCGAATGACGCGAAGATCGACGCTCCGCCGATCATGTACGTCTTCGCGCTCGACGGCAACGCTCCCATGCCGAAGCCTGTGGTGGCTCCTGCCAAGCCGCTGCCGCCCGCAGCTCCGGAACTGCAGCAGAACCGCTAGAGCTACGGTTCGTCGACGATGATTGTGGATTCGACGCTGAACCGCTGATAGTTGCGGTACGACGCTTCGATCAAGCTGTCGCCATCGGCACTCACTGTCTTCAGGGAATAGCGCGCGGGCAGGATGAACTCCTGTCCGCCGACCTTTGCGGGGGCGAACGCCAGGTCCATCTCCAGCGATTTGTACTTCAAGTTGAACGGAAAATCCACGCAGTGAAACTGGATCCGCAGCACCGCGTGGGAGGCCGTGTCGGCGTACACCTTGCCCACGAATGCGATCGCCGTCTGCCGACCCGGCTCCTTGATCACGTACCCCGAAGGCTCCGCGGGAACGCTGAACTCGTAGACGTCCACGGTCTTGCCTGCGAGCTTCTCGGTCTTCGCCCGCTTGAACGATGACCCAATCCCCTCGCGCGAGAGCGTCTCCAGGATTCCACCAAACTCGCCTGTAGAGAAGATCCCCTCGCTCCGTACCGGAGCATTGTCCGGAATCTTCTTGCCGTTGTACTTCAGGACCTTGTGGCTCTCGCGATGATCGTTGTAGCCGATCTGCTCCTCGATGTCCTCGTTCTGTGTCACCGGCGGCAGCTGCGGGGATTCGGTGAACTTCGATTTGCGCTTGATGACCTGCGTTGCCGTGTAGTTCGGCAAATGCTCCGTGTAGTTCCGCGCATAATCGCGAATCGCATCCAGCGTAGGGTCGGGCTGCGCGCTCAATACACCCACCAGCACAAATGCGAAGAGCCGCCCCTTTCGGAGCGGCCCTGTCGCGGTTTGGATCAACTGCTTAAGCAAGGTCCTTCTGCAACGCCGGCAATACGCGGATGCGCTTCTTGGTCGCCGCGTACACCGCATTCAGCACCGCCGGCGGAGTCGTCGGAGTGCTGGCTTCGCCCGTGCCGCCCGGAGCCTGCGTGCTCGGCACGACGTGGACTTCGATCACCGGGGTTTCATCGATACGCGTCGGATCGTAGCTGTTGAAGTTGGTGTTCACCACGCGGCCCTTGTCCAGCGTGATGCCATGCTTCAGCGCCGGGCCCAGGCCGTACACGATGCCGCTTTCGATCTGCTGCGCCACGATGGCCGGGTTGACCACAATGCCGCAATCGACTGCGCACACCACTTTGTGCACCTTGACCTTGCCGCCCGTGACCGAAACTTCCGCCACCTGCGCGTTGAAGCTGCCGATGTTGCTCACCACCGCGATGCCACGGAAGCGGCCCGCGGGCAGGGGAGTGCCCCAACCGGCCTTCTCCGCCGCCAGATTCAGCACCGCCAACATGCGCGGCTGATTGGCGAGCAGCTTGCGGCGATACTCCAGAGGATCCTTATTAGTGGCCGCTGCGAGTTCATCCAGGAAGCTCTCCATGAAGAACGTGTTCTGAGAGTAGCCGACCGAACGCCAGTAGCTGACGGGGATTCCGACGTCCGGCGAATGTTGCTCGCAACGGAAGTTCGGAATCGCGTACTTCATGTCGCGGATGCCTTCGGTCTGCACGCCCGGCTGACCGAACGGAGGGCTGACCACCTTCGCGTGGATCGCCACCGGGTAGCCGTCGGCGTCCAGGCCCGCACTGAACTTCGTGTACGACGCCGGACGATACGTGTCGTGCTGCAAGTCGTCTTCGCGCGACCACACCGTCTTCACCGGTGTACCCTTCATGTGCTTGGCGACTTCCACCGCTTCGTGGACGTAGTCTTCGCCGCCGCGTCGGCCGAAGCCGCCGCCCAGGTACAGCGTGTGGATCGAGATCTGGTCTTCCTTGAAGCCTGTCGCCATCGCAGCGGCCTGCATCGCGACCGTCTGAATCTGCGTACCCACCCAGACATCGCACTTCGTGTCCGTCACCAGCACCGTCGCGTTCAACGGTTCCATTGGAGCATGCGACAAGTACGGAGCTTCATACACCGCTTCGATCTTCTTCGCCGCACTGGCCAGCGCCGTATCGACGTTGCCCGTGTTCTGCACCGACTGTCCCGGCGTATTCGCCAGCGCAGCCCACGCAGCACGCAAACCCGGAGTGGAGTTGCCCGCGCGCGGACCCTCATCCCACGTGATGACTAACGCCTTCTTCGCCTGCAGCGCGACCCACGTGTTCTCCGCCACCACAGCTACGCCGTGACCGATGCTGAACACTTCCTTCACGCCCGCGATGGCCTTGGCCTTGGTCGCGTCAAACGTTTTGACCTTGCCCTCAAACACAGGGCAGCGTTCGATGGCGGCGTACAGCATGCCCGGCGCGCGATAGTCCATGCCGAACGTAGCCGTGCCCGTGGTCTTCATCTGCGTGTCCATGCGCTTCGGCGAGGTTCCGATCAGCTTGAACTGTGCCGCTGTCTTCAGCGTCGGATTCGCGGGAACGGCCAACTTTGCCGCATCCGCCGCGATCGCGCCATACGTCAGACGAGCGTTCGTCGCCGTATTGATGACGTTGCTGTTTTCTGTGCGCACCTGCGACACCGGCACGCCCCAGCGAGTCGCCGCAGCCTGCACCAGCATCTCGCGAGCCTGCGCCGCCGTCTTGCGCAGCGGTGCCCACGAGGTACGAATCGTCAAGCTGCCGTAGGTCCCCATCATCGGAGTGCCGTACACCGGCTTCACGCCCGGGAACTCCGTCTTGATGCGGTTCCAATCAATGTCCGCTTCATCCGCGAGAATCTGCGAAATCGACGTCACGACGCCCTGGCCCATTTCCGACTTGTGAATCTGCAACGTCACCATATTGTCCGGTGAGATGCTGATGAACGCGTTCAACTCGGCGTTCGCTGTCTGCGCGTCCGCTTCGCCCCCGCCCAGGTGGAACCCGAGCACCAGGCTCGCGGCCGCACCAGCCGACGTCTGCAGGAATCCTCTACGTGTCGTATCGAGTTTCATGCCCGGCCTCCCTGCTGCAGCTGCGCCGCGCGATGGATCGCCTTGCGAATCGAGGGGTATGTGCCACAGCGGCACAGATTCCCGCGCATGGCTTCGTCGATGTCCGCATCCGACGGTTTCGCCGTCTTCTGCACCAGCGCTGCCGCCGTCATGATCTGGCCGGACTGGCAGTAGCCGCACTGCGGAACGTCCATCTCCATCCAGGCCTTCTGCACCGAATGTGCGCCGCCCAGGCCTTCGATCGTAGTCACGTTCTTGCCGGCAACGCTGGCCGCCGTCGTCGAACACGAACGGATCGGTGTTCCATTCACATGGACTGTGCACGCGCCACACAGCGCCATGCCACAGCCAAACTTCGTACCCGTCATCCCCAACGTGTCTCGCAGTACCCACAACAACGGCATGTCGTTGGGGACGTTCACGCTTTGGGATCGGCCATTCAAATTGAAGGTGATCGCAGGCATCCCGGCCTCCTTAAGAAATTGCTCGCCTTAGTATAGCTCCGGCTTCGGCCACTTGCTCCCGGGTCAGGATGTAGGGAGGCAGGAACCGCAGGACCGTCGTTTGTGTGCAGTTGATCAGAAGACCCGCCTCCCGCGCCGTGGCGACGATCGGGTCCCCCGGACGTTCGCCCAACGGCACCGCCCGCATCAGACCCCGGCCCCGAACTTCGCCGAACTCCGACAGCATCTCTGCCAAGGCCGAACCCACTTCGTTGATCCTCGGCAGCAGCGTCTGCATCTCGTCCAGGAACTCCAATGCGACGCGGCACACCAGCGGCCCACCGGCAAACGTCGATCCATGCCCGCTTAACGGGAACTTCTCCGCTACCTTGGCGCTGAACATCACTGCTCCCAAGGGCAACCCGCCGGCGATGGGCTTCGCGACCGTCACGATGTCCGGCTGCACGGCTGCCCATTCGTAGCCGAAGACCTTGCCGGTGCGCCCCAATCCGGTCTGGCACTCATCGCTGACCAGCAGCGCGTTGTACTTCCGGCACAGCTCCTGCGCCAGTTGCAGGTAGGAGTCGTTCAACGGACGCACGCCGCCTTCTCCTTGGATCGGCTCAAACAGGAACGCCGCGACGTCGGTGCCGAACGCCTCACGCAGAGCGGCTTCGTCGTTGGCAGGAACAAACGTCACGGGAAGCGAGTAAGGCCCCAGCGGGTCTCGCAACGACGCCTGCCCGGTCACCGACAACCCGCCCCGCGTTCGCCCATGGAACGAACTCTGCAACGCGATCACGCGCAAACGCGGCCCGCCGTACCACCGGACCAGCTTGAGAGCCGCTTCCGTGGCCTCCGTGCCGCTGTTCACGAACAGCGCCTTGTCGAGTCCACTTAACTCGCACAGCTTCTGCGCGACGGCCTCCTGATACTCGTTGCCGTACAGTGCACTGGTGTGGAGCAGTCGCCCCGCCTGTTCCTGAATCGCCTTGGTCACGCGCGGATGATTATGGCCTAGTGCGTTCACGCCCAGTCCGGAGACGAGATCCAGGTAGCGCTTGCCCGCATCGTCGAAGAGGTAGCAGCCATCGCCGGAGGTGAATGTGATCGCTTGGCGCCGAGCGTTGGGAAGAGCGTGCGTGTTCATAGTTCCAAGCTACGAAGTCTTGAGCTATATGTCGAATATATAGAATCTAGGTATGCGATATGATTATCGTATGGAAGTCCCCGACCTCCGAGCCCTGCGCTATTTCGTCGCCCTCGCCGAAGAGTGCAACTTCACGCGAGCTGCCGAACGCCTGGGTATCGCTCAGCCTCCGTTGACGCAGCAGATCCAGAAGCTGGAACGCATGCTCGGTTGCAAGCTACTCGTGCGAGGCCGCCAGACCACATTGACCGAAGCGGGCGAGCGTTTAGCGCAGGAAGCCCGTCACGTTCTGGATCAAGCCGAGCACGCCGTCGACGTCACGCGCCGCGTCGCCCGCGGGGAAGAGGGTGAACTGCGCGTCGGCGTTCCCCCGTCCATCATGCTGACCACGCTGCCTGCCGCGATCCGCGAGTTCCGCCAGCGCTATCCGAAAGTCGCCTTCACCCTGCGGGAGATGGGCACGAGCGCGATCGAAACCGCCCTCCGCAACCGCGAAATTGACCTCGGCTTCCTGCGCGAAACCTCTGTCGACGATCCACTCCTCTGCCGCGTGTTCTTCGCCGAACGCCTGGTTGCGATCCTTCCCACGAAGCACCGCCTCGCGAAGGAACGCTACCTCGATCTCCGCGCGCTTGCCGAAGATCCGTTCGTCTTCTTCCCCCGCCGCGTCGGCCCAGAGTTCTACGACGCCATCGTCAACGATTGCCGCAAGGCCGGATTCAGCCCGAACATTGTGCAGGAAGCCACCCAGTGGCAATCGGTGATCGCGCTGGTCGAAGCCGGCATGGGCGTGGCCATTGCGCCTGAGTGCGTGGCCAAGTTTACGTGGCCCGGCATCGTCTTCCGCACTCTGCGTGGCGTGAACACCAGAGTCTACGCCGGATGGACCGAAGACGGCCCCGCCTCGGCGCTCAATTTCCTGAGGATTGTGAAACCGATCTCAACGCCCGGTCGTGAACCCGCGACAACGTGAGGATCGCCGTCAACGCCCCGATCCCCGCCACCAGCATGTCCTTCTGGGAATCCCACACGCCGCCCTGCGTCCCGAGGAACGCATCGGCTGCTGATCCGGTCCCCACCGCCGTGCCCCACTCGATCAACTCATAGATCGCGCTGACTCCCAGGCAGCACAGGACGATCACCAGTCCCAGCCACCCCGATCGGCTCGCGTTCACCACGCGATTCCGGATCAACAGCTCCCGGGCGATGATGGCCGGCACGAAGCCCTGCGCGAAGTGTCCGATCCGGTCATAGTGGTTGCGCGCGAAGCCGAACCACTGCTCCATCCAGTACCCCAGCGGAACTTTGGCGTAGGTGTAGTGCCCGCCCAGCATCAGAATCAGCGCGTGAACAAAGATCAGACTGTAGAGCAGGTTGGTGAGCGGGAACTTTCGGTACGTCGCGATCATCGCCGCTGTGCCCAGGATCGCCGGGAAGACTTCCAGCACCCAGGTGAAGGCATCCGCCGGCTGGTACGCGGAAACACCCAGCGCCAAAACGCCCAGCCCCAGCAGGATCACCGGCAGCTTCATCGCAGCTCCGTTGGCGTTACTATTGAGGTGGAGATTTCGACCATGATCATCCGTACGTCCGACAAAGACTTCAACTTCGGCCTGCGCTACTCCGATGTCACGCCCAAGGAACTGTACCTGAATCGGCGGAAATTCCTCGGAGCAGGAGCCGCAGCGCTGGGTGCTTTGGCGCTCCCGGGCTCGGCAGACGCAGCCGTGCTCAACGGGGTCAATAAGACCGGCCCCATGGCGAACCTACTCAAGGATACGGCCTCCCCCAAGAAGGACGTAACCACCTACAACAATTACTACGAATTCGGCACGGGCAAGCAAGACCCGTCGCAGAACGCGCCCGCCTGGAAGCCGAACGCCGTTTGGCCCGTGAAGATTGAAGGCGAAGTGAAGGCGCCCAAGACGCTGAACCTGGCCGACATCATGAAGCTCGGCATGGAAGAACGCATCTACCGCATGCGCTGCGTCGAACGCTGGAGCGTCGTGGTGCCGTGGATCGGCATCCCTCTGGCCACCGTACTGAAGCAGGTCGAACTGACCGGCAACGCGAAGTACGTTGCGTTCGAAACCTACTACAACGCCAAAGAGATGCTGTCCGCGCGTGAAGCCGGCATCGCGCTGCCGTACGTCGAAGGCCTGCGCATCGATGAAGCCATGAATCCGCTGGCGATGCTCGCGGTCGGCATGTACGGCGAGTCGCTGCCGAACCAGAACGGAGCTCCGATCCGCCTGGTGGTGCCGTGGAAGTACGGCTACAAGAACATCAAGTCGATCGTCCGCATCCGCCTGGTCGAAAAGGAACCGCCTACGACGTGGGGCATTTACAACCCGCGCGAATACGGCTTCTATTCCAACGTGAATCCTGAAGTGGACCACCCGCGCTGGAGCCAGAAGCAGGAACAGCGTCTGGGTACCGGGTTCCTGGGGCAGGGCACGCGCATCGATACGGTGAAGTTCAACGGTTACGGAGCCCAGGTCGCCAGCTTATACACCGGCATGGATCTGGCCAAGAATCACTAGGCTGCAGCCCCAGTCATGAACAAGCTCCTGTCCAGCAAGTGGACCAAGGCCGTTCTGTTCCTGCTGGGGCTTTCGCCATTATTGGTGCTGCTGTGGTTCGTCTACCAGCTGGACCTGACGGCGAACCCGCTCGAGTACATCACCCACTACACCGGCGATTGGACGCTGCGGTTCTTCATAATCACGCTGGCGGTAACGCCTCTGCGTGTGATGCTGAATCGCCCGGCCGTGACGCGCTTCCGCCGCATGCTGGGGCTCTACACGTTCTTCTACGGCTGTCTGCACCTGCTGACGTGGGTGTGGTTCGATCGCCAGTTCGAAATCAGCGGCATGTGGGAAGACATCGTGAAGCGGCTGTACATCACGGTCGGTATGGCCAGCTTTGCGACGATGGTGCCGCTCGCGATCACTTCTAACGCGCGAGCCATCCGCACGCTGGGGTTCAAGCGCTGGCAGCAGCTGCATCGCCTGATCTACGTGGGCGCGGCGGCGGGCGTAGTGCACTACCTGTGGCTAGTGAAGTCCGATATCCGCAAGCCGCTGATGTACGGCGCGATTCTGCTGGCCCTACTGCTGTTCCGCGCGGTGCTGTGGATTCAAAAAAAGAAGCGCTAGCCGTTATCCGGCCGCGATGGCCGGCATTTCGTGGATTTTGCACGGAGACACCACGGTGCGATTGCGGCCCTGGCGCTTGGCTGCGTAGAGCGCGTCGTCGGCGGTGCGAATCAGCGCCTCTGCGGTTACGTTCATCCCCGGCTTGAAGCAACTGGCTCCGAAGCTGGCCGTGAGCGGATGGCTGAGGTCGTCAATCAGCATCGGACCCTGAGCCACGGCCATGCGCATACGTTCGGCTTGGCTGGCCGTGCAGAGTTCGTCACAGCCAGGCAGGATCACCAGGAACTCTTCGCCCCCGTAGCGCCCGATGGCGTCATAGGGACGCATGGCCGCCGATACGCGCCGGGTGAATTCGCGGAGAACGGCGTCTCCGGCGAAGTGCCCGAAGGTGTCGTTGACCGTCTTGAAGTGGTCCAGATCGGCAAGTACGACGCCCAAAGCGCGCTTCTCGCGAGCCCCGCGAATCAACTCCCGTTGCAGAATATCCAGCACCGAAGACCGGTTCCAGATTCGCGTCAGGAAGTCCTTGGTTGCCTGCTCGCGTAATTCCTCACGAGCCGCCACCAGTTCGCGCTGCAGATCGATTACGCGCGACCCTGCGCGCAACCGGACTTTCAGCTCATGCTGATCGAACGGCTTGGTCAGGTAGTCGTCGGCGCCTGCCTCCATGCCCTCGATCAGGTCCTCGCGCTGGCTCTTGGAGGTCAGCAGCAGCAGGTAGGTATAGTTCAGTTCGCCGTTCTTGGCGTGCTCGCGAACCTTCTTGCACACCTCCGGACCCGACATCCCCGGCATCACCCAGTCCAGAATCGCGATCCGCGGCGGATCGTCGCCCCGGAGCACGTTCCACGCCTCAGTCCCGTCGCAGGCCACCGTGACTTCATAGTTCCACTTGCGCAACGTCGCTTCCAGCAGATGGCGGGAAACAAGGCTGTCGTCCGCGATCAGGATGCGGGTGTCTGAATGAAGGGGCACAGGGGTCTCTTGGAATCTATCGGCGGCATTCATTCATTGGTTCATATCGCCGGGGACAGAACTTTCATGAACCCAGTACCTTTTTCTCCCGCCGCTCCAGTGACTTGGTGACGTAAACTAAAGGAAAGGCCCGTGTCTGGGCGATAGTTACGGTAGACGCCGATTCTTCCGTGGCCGTTCAAGTGTAAGGAGCCGTAATGCAAAATTCCGTTCTGGTGCCGATGGTGGTGGAGCAGACCTCGCGTGGCGAACGCGCCTTCGACATCTACTCCCGCCTGTTGAAAGAGAACATTATCTTCCTGGGCACCCCCATCGACGACAACGTCGCGAACCTGATCATCGCCCAGATTCTGTTCCTGGCCGCGGAGGATCCGGAAAAGGACATCTCGTTGTACATCAACTCGCCGGGTGGTTCGATCACCGCCGGCCTGGCGATTCTGGACACGATGAACCTGGTGGAACCGGACATCGTGACCTACTGCGTGGGCCAGGCGGCGTCCATGGCCGCCGTGCTGCTCGCTTGCGGCACCAAGGGCAAGCGCCACAGCCTACCGAACTCGCGCATCCTGATTCACCAGCCGTCGATGAGTGGCTTGGCCGGTCAGGCCGCCGATATCGACATCCACGCCCGCGAAATTCTCCGCATGCGCGAAGTCTTGAACGAAATTCTCGCCAAGGCGTGCGGCCAGGAAGTCGAAAAGGTGGCCCGCGACGTCGATCGCGACTACATCATGGGTCCCGAACAGGCTCAGGCCTACGGCATGATCGATCACGTGATCGCCAGCCGCAGCCGGACACCGGTTACGAAGTAAACAGTTTCCAAGACAAACGAAAAGGGCGGACCTGTGAGGGTCCGCCCTTTTTCTGATTTAGGACGTCCCTCCATCACTTGGTTGGAGGCGGCGGAACCTTCATGGGTGGGATCGTCAGGATGGGCTCGACCACAATCGGCGCCGGTGGCGGAACACGCGGCGCTGAGGGCTCCGGAATCTCCGGCTTGTCGTCGTACATGCCCACGGCGATCGCCAAGGCGATGGCCAGGATCAGCAGCACGTACCCGGGCCACTGCGGTTTCTGGGATGGTGTTGGTTCGTTCAAGCGATCGTCAAAATACTCTTGATCCCGCCGACCTTGCCCG
Organism: Bryobacterales bacterium; assembly: GCA_947467395.1. Lineage (GTDB taxonomy): Bacteria > Acidobacteriota > Terriglobia > Bryobacterales > Bryobacteraceae > Palsa-187. Next base: position 4,495 of record CANIIC010000085.1, on the reverse strand, counting down.
ACAGCGGTTCCTTCACCTGATCGATCGGGAAGCGGCTGGTGATCAGCGATCCCACGGATTTCGGCCAGCGCTGGTAGAACTGCCCCAGGTCCGTGATCGCGTCCGCGAAGCTCTGCTTGCTCGCGTTCACGGTCCCCAGCGCCACCTGATTCTTCAGCACCATGTTGCGCATGATCAGGTCCGTGTCGATGGTCTTCGGTCCCTTCAGCGCGGGAACTCCGGTGAAGAGGAACGCGCCGTTGGTTCCCAGGTGCTTCAGGACTTCAAACGACAGAGAGGACACTCCGGTGGCCTCGTAGACCACGTCGATGTTGCCGATCATCTCGGCCATCTGCGCGACCGTAGTGGTCTCCGCAGGAATAAACTTCGCCCCGAAGCTCGCCGCCATCCCTGCCAGATCGCTGCCCGGAGGCGAGAGCGAATACACGTTCGTATCGAAGCCTTCCAGGACCAGCTTCATCGCGCCGAGCAGGCCCACGGGGCCGCCGCCCAGCACTACCGCGCGCAAGCCTTCGCCACGAGGACGATCCGGTTCATTCTGCGTCCACGGCAAACGCTGCTGCACCTGCCACAATTGCCCGATCCCTTTTTCGGCGATCGTCAGTGGTTCCACCAATACCGCGACGTCGCGCAGCCGAGCCGGGACCACATTCACGTTGGCCCCATCTTCCACCACGAACTCCGACATGAACCCGTGCTTCTGATTGATGCCACGTTCCGTGAAGTCGCCGCTGAAGCAAAAATCCTGACGCCCCTGCCGGCACGCAGCGCACGTCACATGCGAACAAGGCCGCCGCACCGTTGGCACCACCAGATCCCCAGTCTTCAGATTCGTCACGCTCGAGCCCACGTCAGCGACTTGCGCCAAACACTCGTGTCCCAGGATCAAGTAAGGCGAGCCTTCGGGAGGATTGCCGTATTCGAAGGAGACGATCTCTTTATCGGTGCCGCAGATGCCGACTTCCAGCACTCGCAGCTTCACTTGCCCAGGGTTCGCGATCTCCGGCATGGGGTGATCGATCACCTCATAGCGCCGTTCGGCGGCAAAGACTCCGACTGCTTTCATGCGGCCCTCCTACTTCTTCTTGGACTTCGCTGCCGGCTGCGCCTTCCCCGTGGTCAACGTCGGTTGGTGATTGTCGTAGCCCTGGCGGCCCCACGCCCAATATACGCGCTCGTAGTTCTCGACATTGGGTCCCGCGAGCTCCACTTCAAACCCGTTCGCTCCCGAATCGCCGATGCCCGTGATGCGTGAACTCACCGGGCCCGCTTCGGCGGCCACCGATTGTGCCTGGACCAACATGTGGAATGGCTGATTCAAGGCTCCCGATGCCGAACGAGCCGTCACTTCCAGGCCAACGCCAGAAGCGATCGCCACGCGCAACACATCCGGCCGCGACTCGGCGCCATGCAGGTCCAGAATCACGCGCCGCCCCGCTTCTTGTACTGCCGGAACCACCACCGTCCGGTAGTATTCGGCGGGCTCGCGCCCCACTTCCAACTGGATTCCGCGCACACGCACACATTCATCCAGCACGCGCCGGATCTGGGTGTAGAGCGACTTTTCGCCGATCTGCCCACGGATCCCGATCATGAGGTCCACGCCGTGATCATTCGCCAGCTGCGACACCATCCGAATGCGATCGGCTTCCAGGCGATTCGTTGGCAACACCAAGGTCACACGGTTCACGCGATTCCGCGCCAGCATGCGGATGAACGTGGTCCACTTGTCGATTCCGTAGAATCCAGGCATCAGTAGATCCATGTCCGAAGGAACCACGCGCACCGCGCGCACGGCCATGCCGGGTTCAGAGGCGACTGCCGCCAACTTGCCGTTGTTGCGAATCTGATCCGCTGCGTCCATCAAGCCGTACATCAGGCCACGCAGGTCACCGCCGCTGATGCGCGCTGAAGTCGAGGTGACCGAACTGATGTGATACGTCTCGGGCTGATCCAGATTCAGCTCGGTGGTGACGTTCAACGTCATGCCGCGCTCTGCCAGCGCCGCCTTCAATTCCTGCTGCCCAAAATCTACCGGCCCGGCGATTGCCACCGCACAAGCCATCACGAACAGAACCGCTTTAGTCAACAACTGCACTCCATCCTCGCCGCGAGAGGTCTCGATAAATGATACCGAGTCCAGCCACCCCTACGGCCAACAATTCGAGGCCCGGGACAGTCTCGTGCAGGATCAGTTTGCCCACCCCGAACAGAGTCCCGTAAATCAGCATGCATCCGCCCATCCAGCACACCAAGTTCGAGAGTCCTCCGCCCGCCGGCTTAACGTCCGTTGCGAGCTTCGCAATCGGTCCCCAACCGCCCGCCGAAGGTCGCGTGCGGCGGTAGAAGGCCACCAGCGTGCTCTCAGGCTCGGGGCCTGTGATGAATGTCACCACCAGCCAGCTGACCGTTGTCACGGCCACGGTGATGATCATCAGCCACGCGAAATCCACCGGCTTGTCACTGTTGTAGCCGAAGCCGATCTGCAGCGTCAGAGACGTCACCAGCGCCACGGCCATTGCCGAAACTTCGCTCCACGCGTTGATGCGCCACCAATACCATCGCAGCAGCAACACGCCGCCGGTGCCTGCCCCCGTCACCAGCAGATACTTCCACGCCGTCGCGATCGAATCCAGGTAGAACGTTACGATCGCCGAGATGATCGTGAGCAAGATCGTTGCGATCTTCGACGCATTTACGTAATGTTCCTGCGTGCCGTTCGGCTTCAGGAAGCGGCGGTAGAAATCGTTCACCAGGTAGCTGGCGCCCCAGTTCAGCTGCGTCGCGATCGTCGACATATATGCCGCCGCGAAGCCCGCCACCATCAGGCCGCGCAACGAAGGCGGCAACGTCGCGATCATCACGCGGATGTAGCCCGTCTCCGGCCGCTCCAGTCCCGGGAACATGATCATGGAGACCAGACCCACCAGAATCCACGGCCACGGACGCACCGCATAATGCGCCACGTTGAACCACAGCGTGGCCAGCAGCGAATGTTTCTCATCGCGGGCGCTTAACATGCGCTGTGCGATGTAGCCTCCGCCGCCCGGCTCCGCGCCCGGATACCAGGTGGCCCACCAGTTCAGCGAAATGTAGACCAGGAACGTGATCAGCGGCATCCACGTGGAATCGAGATCCGGCACGAAGTTCATCACGGATCCCGACCCGCCACGCTGCACATCGATCGCCGCCAACTGCGTCTTCATCGACTCAATCCCGCCGACCGCGTTCACCGCGTAGACAGCCAGCACGATCACCATGCCCATCTTCAGCACGAACTGCACTACGTCCGTCACCAGCACGCCCCACAATCCCGAAAGCGTAGAGATGAAGCTGGTGATGGCGATCATCGCGATCACAATCATCAGTGCGGTCAGGTCATTCACGCCCAGGATCAGCGACAGAATATCGACCATCGCTTTATTTACCCAGCCCAGGATGATGCAGTTGATCGGCACGCCCAGGTAGATTGCGCGAAACCCGCGCAGGAACGCTGCAGGCTTGCCTGAGTAGCGAATCTCGGCAAACTCGATATCGGTGGACACGCCCGAACGGCGCCAGAGGCGAGCGTAAAAGAACACCGTCATCATGCCGCTGGCGACGAAGCACCACCACAGCCAGTTGCCGGCGATGCCGTTCGCCGCGACCATGCCGGTCACGGCTAGGGGAGTGTCGGCCGCGAATGTGGTCGCGACCATCGAGGTCCCAGCCAGCCACCACGGCACGTTGCGTCCCGACAGGAAGTATTCTTCAAAGCTCGAGGCTGCGCGCGACTTGTAGTAGATGCCGATGCCCAGCATGAACGCAAAGTACAGCGCGACGACGGTCCAATCCGCGAAGGTGAGTTGCACTTGGGGTGAATTATAACGTCTACGCGTGGGTATGCAGCAACGTTATTTTGCCGGCCACATCCGCCGCTTCGCCTGCGGGCAGCAGGAACACTTCGCCCGCACGAGCCGCATGTCCTGCGATGGTGCCGGAGCCTGCAATCACGATCAGCGATTGATCACGATCCAGCGCAGGAATATGCCGGTCACCAGAGAGTCGCTCTGTGGTGAAGTACGGGCATTGCACCAGCGTGCCCTCGCGAGCGGTGCAGCGCACCTCATTGGGCGCAAGGTCGCTCACCTTGGTTCCGTGATCCAGATGCAGTTCACGCGGACGGCCGTAATCATAGAGGCGATACGTCACGTCTGACGTTTGCTGGATCTCGCACAGCGTCAGCCCCGCGCCGATCGCGTGAACCGTGCCTGCGGGAATAAAGAAGGTGTCGCCTGGCCGCGCATCGTGCCAAGCCAGCAGTTTTTCAATCTCGCCCGACTCCGCCGCCGCGCGCAGGCGTTCCGCTGAGACTGGCTGGCGAAACCCCGCAGCGATTCTTGCGCCCGGCTCGGCCGCGAGGATGTGCCACATCTCCGTCTTGCCGCGCGATTGGTGGTGCTCCCGCGCGTAGTCGTCCTTGGGGTGCACCTGTACGGAGAGAGCCTCCGTGGTG
>CANIIC010000084.1 GCA_947467395.1 Bryobacterales bacterium | reverse complement strand
GAAGCCGATCTGGTGGAGTATCGCGACATGGTCACGATCGTCCGCGATCGCGTGCAGGACATGGTGAAGAAGGGGATGACGCTGCAGCAAGTGATCGCGGCTCGGCCGACGGCAGACTACGATCCGCTCTATGGACCGGGCGATGCCTTCGTGACAGCAGCCTATGCGACCCTGAAGAAGTGAAGCGGCTCGCACTGATCCTCGCGTTGGCAACAGCGTCCTTCGCGCATCATTCGACGGCTCCGTTCGACATGCTGCACATGACGGATGTGCATGGCACGGTAGTTGAGTTCCGCTGGCAAAACCCGCATTCCTACATTGATCTGGATGTGGACGGAAAGCTGTGGCTGCTGGAGGCAGAGTCGCTAAACTTGCTGCAGCGCAACGGCTGGAAGAAGGAGACGCTCAAGCCGGGGGACGAAATCACGTGCACCGGCGGGCGGGCGAAAAATCCGGACATCCGGGCAATGAAGTGCTTCCTCGTCACGTTTCCGGACGGTCGCACGATGAAGGCGACCCCACTGAGCGTGCCTTCAAAGGCGGAGCGCGACAAGCAGAAGCAGTAGGTCTATGCTCGACGGAGTGATCCGAGGAGCTTCCGCTCTGTCCCATTGGGGTCATTCACGACCTTGCACGTGTTGTCCAGGATCATTGTCGCCCGGGTGGTGGTATCGAATTTCGGCCACGTGGGGAGGCCCTTGTGATTCGGATTACCGGTGCGCGCGAAGGCGGCCCAGGCGGCGCTCATCTTGTCTTCGAGCGGGAGGCGATCCTTGCCCGTGCCGGTCATGGTCGGGGCTTGGTCGCAGTTCGCGAACGCAAACGGGATGTCGAGCGTGTGCAGAGATTTCAGTTTTCCGTCGTGAACGGGCGTGCGCCACGTGAAGTAGTACATGTAGACAGGCGCGGGCTGGGCGGATTTGAGTTCGGCTTCAGTGAGGACTGCCGCGCGGAAGCGGACATCGGATTCGACGATCAGCGCAACATCGATGTTTGAAACACCCGGGCGGCCCTTGCGATAGGCGTCGATCAATTCCTTGGCCTGGGCATCGGTGGTACGTGCGACGGCGGCCTTCACGCGCGCAAGCAACTGTGCATCGTCGATGGGATCGATGGGTTGGTTGGGGAAGAACGTGACCTCGGTTTCAGTGGAACCAATCAGCACCGGGATGTTCGCGGATAAGGCTGGAGCGCCGGGCGAGAACGGATCGGTGGGCAGCGTCACACCATCCACCACAGGCGACGTGCGAAGACCTTGCGTGGTGTTGCTCGCGTTCAAAAGTTGTTCATAGGGGACCTTCTGCAGATCCGCCAGCGTCTTTGCGCCGACCTTGGCCATCAGCGTTTCGGCGGATTTCTGCGCATCAGCCTTGGTGACGCCGGTGATGTTCGAGCCGCTCTGGATGATCGCGCGGTGGAACAGGCCCTTCGCGCCAGGCATGGCGAGCAGGGTGGAAACTTTCGCTCCGCCGCCGGACTGGCCAAAGATGGTGACGTTCGCGGGATCGCCGCCGAACTTCGCGATGTTGTCGCGCACCCACTCCAATGCAGCGATGCAATCGAGCATGCCGACGTTCGACGCGCCTTCGCCCAGGTACGTGAAGCCGAAGCTGTTCAGGCGATGGTTGATGGTGACGACCACCACATCCTGCCTACGGGCCAGATTGGCGCCCTCGTAGATCGTGTAGCCGCCGTTACCACTGGTGAAACCGCCCCCATGCAACCACACCATCACGGGACGGCGACCGCTGCCGGTGTTCGGGGTCCACACATTGAGGCGCAGGCAGTCTTCGCCCATCGGACAAGGCTGCACGGTGGCACGCACTTCCGGGATTTCCGTATGCGGCTGCACTTGCGGCGACTCCGGGCCGTATTCGAACGCATCCTGCACGCCGGTCCAAGACGCTGGCTTCTTGGGCGCCAGGAAGCGGTTTGCACCGGACGTGTCCGCTCCGTAGCGAATCCCCTTGAATGCCTGCACCTTTCCGACTGCGGTGCCGCGCACTTTCCCATAGGTTGTTTCTACCGTGGCCCCGGGCTTCGCATCCGCCCCGAGCGCGTACGAGGCCGCAGCCACACCACTCACGTACAGGAAAGTTCTACGTTCCATGTTCAACCCTCTCTCTCCGGCCGGCATCCGCTACTTGGTCCGGGCGCCAACGCTCTTCGCTTTGCCACCGGCGTCGGTGGTGTAGTGCTTCAAGTCCTCATTGCCTTCGATGCAGGCGAATTCCATCTGCTCGTACGTGGGATTGTTGGTTTCCACACGGCTGATGACGCCCTTCAGCTTCATCGGCTCGGTAAACTCGGTGGCCGACGTGATCGTGGCTTCGTAGTCGATCTGGTTGGCGTTGATCATCGTAAAGCGTTCTTCCACTTCGATGTCCTTTGGCGCGTAGTGGCCAGACGTATCGAACCAGGTGTGATCCGTCTGGTTCTTGGTGGTCACAATCAGCGTGTCGCCCATCCACTTGCCGCTGGACTCGCCTTGGAACTGGCGTACAGAGGCCGGGAACACATGCGGCCGACCGTCGAGCGGAATGATCCGGCGACTGTGCATGAACTCCCACATGAAGACCAGGTAGTCTTTGGTCTGGATCGTCTGGTAGTTGAACTGGACCCACATGTTATGGGGAGCGCCCGACATGAAGCAGTGCAGCTCGGGTTCAAGGAACATGCGCTTGGCGATGATGTCATCCGACTTCGCGCGCGCCGCCGCCGTGTAGGGAACGCGGCCATCCTCAGGGCTGATGATCAGGTTCTTGCCCTTCGCGGCGCCCGCCTTCCCCTTCGCCTGCACGGGTTCGATGCTGGTGACGCCACTAGGCTGTACGCCACCCCAGAAGCCCGACATATCCGGCTTCCCGTCCTTCGTCCGAGGCACGGGGCCCGGCGCGGGTGCTGCCTTCCCGCCCTTGGCGGGAGCCGGTTGCCCGGACATCGGCAACGGACCCAGCACGAACACGGCGACCGCCACCGCCGCCGCCACCGCGGCCATCAACGATCCCAAGAAATTGTTCTTCTTCATCGTGATCTCCTCGTGCGGACGGCTACTGACCCACCGCCGCGTCTTCTTCGCGGTACGCGTGGCACTCATACTCCATCATCTGCGCATTCTTGTCGGTGTTGCGATGCAACGTGACGCTGATGGTGAAGGGGCGCGTCAGGACCTCAGGATCGGTCATCGTCGCGGTGTAGCTCAACGTATCCGCTCCGGTGCGCGTGAAGCGTTCCTCTACGCGCAGCTTGTCGCTGTGGTGATTACCGGACATGTCGAACCACGTCTGGTTATTGTTGCTCCAGGTGCTGACCACCAGCGTGTCGCCTTCCCACTTGCCCAGCGAGTCGCCATTCCAGAAATCGATGGCGCCGTCATACTGATGCTCCTTGCGATCCATGTAAACGTAGCGCAGCATGTGCGTGTATTCAGAGGCGAGGATGATGTACTTCGGAGTTTGGAGGATCTGGAAGGGGAAGCCGGAGGTAACGAAGCGGGGGACGCCGGTCATGTAGCAGCTATTGAGCGGATCGGCAGCGAAGCGTTTGTTGAAGTTGTCCTGCTGCTGTTTTCGGGCTTCGGGCTTGTAGGGGATCAATCCATCGACAGGATCCGTAATCGACCCACGACCCGGGCGAATACCGGTGGCGCCGTTGTGCCACTCCAGGCTGTAGCGCGACGTGTCCCAGGCATCGACGATCCAGATACCCTGCAAGTTCGCGGTCTTGCCGTCGTCCGCCCGAGGAGCTTTGTATTTCCCTTTCCCAGCAGCCTGCCCGAGGGCGGGCGTGGGGAGCAGCCAAGCCGTGCATCCGGCTGCCGCCACAACCAGCATCATTCCCAGGATTCGCTTCTTCATTCGCATCCACTCCCTCGCGTACTGGACGATCGGAATTCTACAGCGACTGCCGAACGAGCATAGTCCGGCTGGAATCAAATTTCAAGGAATACTTCTGAAAGAGCCTCTAAACAGTCGTCGGCCCACCGCAGCGGGGAGCGCAGTTTCCTGCGCCGGGTCACGCTATGGTGGGCCTACGGATTGGTTCAAATAACGCTGAGCTTAGACTGAGCGAGGACTACTTGCCCTTGGCGCCGGCGGGTTGCGGACCTTCCCCAGGGGGACGGCTACCGAAGCCAAGCGTGGCGGGCTGACCGTTAGCCTGCGCCGGACGATCCAGCAAGCGGACCTGGGAGGCCCACAGGTGGGTCGTACCGTCTTTCGCCGGGTTGCCGACGATTTCGATGGTCTCGCCAACCTTCAGCGAATCCTTGCGCCACCCGTTGCGATACAGGCCATTCGGCGGGGGCGTTTCGCCCTTCCACTGGCTCACGGTACCGTCCGGAGCGGTCACTTCAATCTGGACCCAGGAATGGGGGTTGATCCACTCCATCTTGACGAACTTACCCTTAACCGTGATCTGCTTGGTTTCGTACTCCGCCGCAAATGAGTGATGCGCCATCATGGGGAGCGAGGCCATTGCCAACGCCGCGACGGCCATCACCGCAAGCTTCAATTTCATCAGAACCTCCAAGAACGTTCTAAACCCTACCTAAACAATTGGCGAGCACGGCACATGCCAAGTTACAGCGGCCTGCATACAGCCGTTCTGAATCATACGTTTCACGGCATCCGGTGTCAAGGCTGGACGACCAAAGATCCCCCTTTTACTGGAGAATAACGCTTGCCGGGCGCTTGCCCTCAAAGGCGTCTTCGAGCAGGCTCCGGACGCCTACGCGCGTCACAGGGCGGGGGTTCCAATAGGGATTTTCAACCGCCAAATCGGCCGCTCGCTCCAGATGGCGGCGCAGCATCCCGATGGATTCCAGCGACACCGGTGCCCCCAGCCCCGCCGCCAGATCCCAGATCCCGGTGGCCGCATCCCGGGCCGGCATCCCGGCGGCGTGCAGCGCCCGCACCACCCGTGCCATGGCGTCCGGGGATTCCGGAGAGTTGTAGGCGATCGCGTGGGGCAGCACCACGGTGTGCGTTTCGGCGTGCGGCAAATTGAAAGACCCACCCAGCGTGTGACACAGCTTGTGATGCAGCGCCATCCCGACCGCCCCCAGAACCGCCCCGCCCAGCCAGGCGCCATAGAGCGCGTCGGCCCGAGCTTCGGCATCATCTGGATTCTTGACAATTCGGGGCAGCGCTTTGGCGATCGCCCGAATCCCGTCTTCGGCCATCAGAGAGACAATCGGGTTCGCGTCCTTCGAGTACAGCCCTTCCACGCAATGCGCGATCGCGTTCATCCCGCTGGTGACCGACATGGCGACCGGCAGACTCATCGTGAGGTCAGGATCATAGATCACTGTGCGCGGCAGCACCCTCAGATCCCGTCCGGTCTTCTTCACGCCGTCCGCAGTCATGCCCCAGATCGGCGTCATCTCCGAACCGGCGTAGGTGGTGGGCACAGCGATCACCGGCAGGTCAGACGTCAGCGCGACCGCCTTCGCCAAGCCCGTCGTCGAGCCACCGCCCACTGCGATACAGGCATCCGCCCCTAGCTTGGCGGCTTCCTCGCGGGCCGCCTCGGCAATCTCGACCGGCACATGCATCACCGCGCGATCGAACAGGCCTACGGTGCGATCACCCAGCGAGGCCGTTACCTGCGTCGCGATGCTCCATTGTTGGTGCGTGCACAGGACCAGCGCCTTCTTCACCCCCAGCCGATCGAGTTCCTCGTTCAACTTCGTCACAGAACCTGCACCGAAAACCACACGCGACGGCAACGCATCGTAAGTAAAGGACAGCATCGAGGCCAATGTAACATTCCCGGCTGGTCCCCTCGTTTTGCTAGCCTCTCCCTATGGGATCCCGACTGCTCGCCTTGGCCACGCCTGCGTTTCTGCTGCTCTCCGCTTGCTCCAGCTCCACGCCAACAGAAACCAAGCAACCCGCCGCCGATACGCGACCTTATCTACTGGAACGGGTCGACGACGCAGCCGTCGTGCAGTTGTACGCAGACGGCTTCGAACAGTTGCCAGTCAAGGACAAGACGCTCATCTGGCACCTGTACCAGGCCGCCGTGGCCGGTCGCGACATTTACTACGATCAGCGCTACGCCCACGCGCTCGACATGCGCGACACCTTTGAGGCGATCCTCACCCATTCGACTGGCGTCGACAAAGCTACGCTCGACGCGCTGCAGAAGTATGCCAAGCTGTTCTGGCTGAACACCGGCCCCTACAACAACCTCACCGAGCAGAAGTTCATCCTGGAGACCACGCCGGAAGCGTTCGCCGCCGCAGCCAAGAGCGCTGCCGCCTCAGGAGCCACGTTCCCGACGCGCACGGGCGAAACGCTCGAAGCCCTGCTGACACGCTTGAAGCCGATGTTCTTCGATATTACGTTCGACCCGTCGGTGACTGTGAAGACACCTGAGAAGGGCGGCGACATTCTGACCTCCAGCCACAACAATCTCTATCAAGGCGTCTCCCTGCGCGACCTCACCGGGTTCCAAGAGAAGTACCCTCTGAACTCGCGACTGGTGAAGGTCAACGGCAAGCTGGTAGAAGAACCGTACAAAGTCGGTGGCCGCTATGACGCTCAGTTGAAGGAGATCGTGACACACCTGGAGGCCGCCGCCGGATTCGCAACAGAACCGATGGCCAAAGCACTGAAAGCCTTGGCGCAGTGGTATCGCACCGGCGAGGCCGCCGATCGCAAGGCGTACGACATCGCGTGGGTGGCCGACAACGCATCGCCCGTCGATACCATCAACGGCTTCACCGAGGTGTACCTCGACGCCCGCGGTGTAAAGGGCGCGTGGGAATCCGTGGTGTTCTTCGTGGATCAGGCCAAGACCGGCGGCATCAAGAAACTCGCGGCCGACGCACAGTGGTTTGAGGATCACATGCCCTGGGACGCGAAATATCGCAAGGCCGGTGTGAAGGGGATCAGCGCGAACGCCATCAGCGTGGTTGTGGAGACGGGCGATTCCGGCCCCGTGACTCCGATCGGCATCAACCTGCCGAACGATTCGTCGGTTCGCGAACAGTACGGCAGTAAGTCCGTGTCGTTGTCGAACGTCGTGGAAGCCTACGACAAGTCCTCCGATCCGGGCCTGCGTAGCGAATTCAGCTGGACGCCCGAAGAAGCGGCTCGCACGGAAAAGTGGGGCAGCATCGCGAGCGACCTGGTCACGAACATGCACGAAGTGATCGGGCACGCCTCCGGCAAGCTGGATCCGAAGCTGAACGGCAAGCCGGAACTGGCGATCAAAGAGTTTTATTCCGCGCTCGAAGAAGGCCGCGCCGATCTGGTGGGCCTGTACTTCCTGGCAGATCCGAAGCTCGCCGAACTGGGTCTGGTGCCCGCAGCCGATCAGGCCGAGATTGTAAAGACGGAATACGAGAGTTACACGCGCAACGCCCTGGTGCAGTTGCGGCGCGTGCGCAAGGGTTCGACGATCGAAGAAGATCACATGCGCAATCGTCAGATGGTGGTGCGCTGGCTGATGGCGAACACCAAGGCCGTCGAATCCCGCACGCGCGACAACAAGACCTACTACGTGATGGTGGATCCGGCGGCGTTCCGCGAGGGCGTCGGCAAGTTACTGGCCGAAGTGCAACGCATCAAGTCCGAAGGCGACTTCGCCGCCGCGCAGAAGCTGTTTGAGGACTACGGCATTCACTTCGACACCAAGCTGCGTGACGAAATCGTGGCCCGCGTGAACAGCCTGAAGCTGCCGTCCTACAGCGGCTTCGTGATGCCCAAGCTCGCGGCCGTGAAGGGTGCCGATGGAGCGATCACCGACGTGACCGTCTCTTACCCGCGCGACTTGACCGCCCAGATGCTGGAGTTCGCCGCCGTCACGCGCGCTTCTCGCGAGGCGTTTCGGGCCGCCGAACAGCACTAGTACGAATCGAAGCACCTTCATCGAGCCGTGATGCAGCTGTCACGAGGCCGAAGGACGCACTGCGTAGCCTCGCAGTGAGATGCTTACACGCAAACACCTGATCCTGGCCGCGGCGGCGATCGCCCTAGCGGTCCCGGCGGCATACGCCTTCGACCAAGAGTCGAACGACGACAAGAGTAACAACGAATACGCGATCGGGCTATGGGGCGACGTGCCTTACTCCGTCGCGCAAGAAACCGGCGTCGTCAACCTGATCGCCGACATGAACTCCCAGAAACTGGCGTTCACCGTGAACGATGGCGACTTGAAGGCCGGCAGCAATAGCGCCTGCGATAGCGCGCTCTATGCCAAAGCCCTGGGCTACCTCAATTCGCTGAAAGCTCCGGCCATGTTCACACCTGGCGACAACGACTGGACCGATTGCGACCGCGCGAGCAACGGCGGTTATAACTCGCTCGAGCGCCTCGACTACGAACGCAGCGTGTTCTTCAGCACGCCGTACAGCCAGGGCCAGCGCACGCTCCGTCAGGAAGTGCAGGCGACCCCGTCCTGCCTGTGGTTCACCGCGCCCACCAATCGTCCTTGCGTCGAGAATCGCCGCTGGATGGTGGGCCGCGTGATGTACGCGACGCTGAACGTGCAGGGCTGCTGCAACAACTTGTGCGACACCGCCCCGAACCCGGCCGAATTCGCGGCGCGCAACGCGGCGGATATCGCATGGCTGCAGCAGACCTTCGCCGCCGCCAAGGACAAGGGCGCCGTCGCCGTGATGCTGATCTCGCAAGCCGACCCGGGCTTCGACGGCTCGGACGCAACTCGCGCCCCACTCCGCAACCCCAACACGCTGGTCGAAACCGACGCCAACCCGGACGGCTACAAGGACTTCCTGCTCGCCCTGCGCGCTGAAGTGACCGCGTTCAAACTGCCCGTTGCCTACGTCCACGGCGATTCGCACTACTTCCGCGTCGACAAGCCGCTGCTGAACACCACGGGCGCGCGTCTCGAAAACTTCACCCGCGTCGAAACCTTTGGCGACAACGCCGGCAATGGCAACAACGACGTGCAGTGGATCAAGGTTCTGGTAGACCCCAAGAGCCGCGAAGTGTTCGCCTACCAGCCCCAAATCGTTCCGGCGAACCGTGTGGCCGTTCCCCTTCCTTAAAACCCGCCGCCAAGCCCGATGCGTTCCCCGGAGCGCATCGGGCACCCTCCTTGCATTTCTTCCACCGCAGGAGCACAATACGGCCGGTCAGTCGAATCACAGAATCGGTTGGGAGGTTCCCATGCTTACTCGTTTCGTGCCTTTGACCCTGATCGCGACAGGCTTCGTGTTCGTGACGGCCTGCTCCAGCACGCCGTCCGCAGTCTCCGCGAAATCCGATCAACCCGCCACCGTAACCGAAGCGCCCGTCACCGGCAAAACCGCCTTCTGGGAAATGTACAAGCTCGCCCACGCGTGGTCGCCCGATGCAATGGTGCTCTCACTCAAGAGCAGTCCCCTGCCGGACGTCCCCGTGAAAGACGGCAAGGCCCCGATCTGGACGGCGATGTTCGTCTCCGCGGCAAAGAAGCAAGCGCATGACTTCACCTATCGCGCGATCACCGAAGGAACCAAGCGCAAGGGCGTGATCTCCGGGGAAGCGCAGACGTGGCTCGGGCCGGTTCCCAAGGGACAGCCGTTCAGCACGGCGGACATGCACCTGGACTCCGACCTAGCCTTCGCCACCGCGGCGAAGGAGGCCGACGCCTGGCTGAAGAACAACCCCGGCAAGGATCTGCACTTCGTATTGGGCAAGGAAAGCCGCTTCCCTGCCCCGATCTGGGAAGTGTATTGGGGTGACGAACAGAAACCGGTCGCAGTCATCGTGAACGCGGTGGATGGCAAGGTCCTGAAGAACTAGTCGACTTCGCTACGATAAACGTAGTGACCGACCAAGAATTCACAACCCTCGCCGACGCCGCGCTTTCGGATCTCTTCCGCCGCCTTTCGGCCGCCGCGGAGAATCACGATTTTGACGCGGATTTCAACGCCGGCACGCTGGCGGTGGAATTTGAAGATCCGCCGACGAAGTTCGTGGTCAGCCCGAACTCTCCCGTCAAACAGATCTGGGTCTCGGCGCACTTGAAGAGCTTCAAGCTCGATTGGGACGCCGCACGCAACGCCTTCGTCATCGGCGGGCAAACGTTGGCGGAGATGATGGCCGACGCCGTATCGAAACAACTCGGCGAAACCATCACCCTCTAGCCAATGCCGGGCGTCTACATCTCGTATCCGTTTTGCGCCCAGAAGTGCACCTACTGTAATTTCGCGTCCGGCGTTCTGCCGCGCGCGCTGGAGCCGCAGTACATCGCCGCGCTGACTCGCGAGATTCAGGCGACCGAGTGGCCGTTTACGCCCGAGACGATCTACTTCGGCGGCGGCACGCCGTCGCAGATCGCGCCCACCGACCTGGCCGCGTTGATTGCGTTGATTCCCGGAGCTCCGTTCGCGGAGGCCACGCTCGAAGCCGCGCCCGGCAACATCACTCCCGAAATCGCGCGAGCCTGGGTGGATGCCGGCATCAATCGCGTCAGTCTCGGCGTGCAATCGTTCATCCAGCGCGAACTCTCCCGCACTGGACGCAAGCACACCGCAGAGATCGTCGAGCGCGAAATCGCCACGCTGCGAGCGGCGGGGATCACGAACTTCAACATCGATCTCATCGCGGGACTTCCGGGCCAAACTGCCGCATCGTGGAACGAATCGCTCGACTGGATCGAACGCCTGGAAGCTCCGCACGTCTCCGTCTACATGCTGGAGATCGACGAAGACAGCAACCTGGGCGCGGAGGTGATCGCCTTCGGCCAGCGCTACGGAGCTCGTGACATCCCGAATGACGACGCCATCGCCGATTTTTACGAGACAGCGGTTGAGCGGCTAGCCAACCTCGGCATCCCGCGCTACGAAATCTCAAACTTCGCGCGTCCCGGCTCCGAATCCCTGCACAACACGAAATACTGGACCCGCGAGCCCTACCTGGGATTCGGCGCCGACGCGCACGGATTCGATGGCCGCGAGCGTATCCAGAACACCGAACGCGCCGAAGACTACGTGATCGATCCCAAGCCCGAACGCACGCCCGCCGATCCCGTGGGCGAGCGTTTCTTTCTTGGTCTTCGCTTAATGCGCGGCATCGAACCGCCGTTTGGGCCATTCGCGTCGAAAATCAAGAAGCTGATCGCCGACGGCCTGCTCGAATCCACCGGCGACCGCATTCGACTCACGCCCCGAGGTGTTTTACTCTCAAACGAAGTCTTCTCTGAATTCGTATGATCGATCTCCGCAGCGATACTGTCACCAAACCCACCCCCGCCATGCGCAAAGTGATGGCTGAAGCCGAAGTCGGCGATGACGTCTATCGCGAAGACCCCACCGTCAATCGCCTGGAAGCCCACGCCGCCGAACTGCTCGGCAAGGAAGCCGCGATCTTCGTGCCCACCGGTTCCATGGGCAACGCCATCGCGATCAAGCTCCACACGCGCCACGGCCAGGAAGTGATCTGCGACGACCGCGCGCACATCCTCGATTGGGAACTCGCCATGACCGCGTGGTTCTCCGGCTGCCTCGCGCGCCCTGTGCCCACCAGTAACGGCATCCTGAGTTGGTCTGCGATCGAGCCTTATGTCAAGAACCCCGGCCCCTTCAACGCGCACACCGCGATGGTGAACATCGAGCATCCGCACAACATGGGCGGAGGCACGCTGTACCGCATCGAAGCCATCGACGAAATCTGCGAACGCGCCCACGCCCGCAATCTGAAGGTCCACATGGACGGAGCGCGCCTGTTCAACGCCGTCGCCCGCACCGGCCTGACGCCCGCGCGCATCGTGAAGAACGTCGATACCGTGATGACGTGTCTCTCAAAAGGCCTCGGCGCGCCCGTCGGATCGGTACTCGCCGGCCCCGCCGACCTGATCACGCGAGCCCGCACCCATCGCAAGCAACTCGGCGGCGGTATGCGCCAATCCGGCATTCTCGCGGCAGCGGGACTAGTCGCGCTCGAAGAGTCCCCGCGCAAACTGTATGCGGATCATGAAAACGCCCGCCTGCTCGCCAAAGCCGTCGGCATCGACCCGGCGACGGTTCAGACCAACATCGTGATCTTCGAAATCGCGAGCGACCCGGCGTCGTTCATCGCGGGTCTCAAGCAAGAAGGCATCCTGGCCAGCGCTATCGGAGGCCAGAAGATCCGCTTGGTCACGCACTACGATGTCTCTCGCCAAGACTGCGAGCGTGCCGCTCAAGTCTTGCGAACCCTTATTTGACCCGCCGCCGGACCTCGTCGAAGAAGTTCAGCAACAGCGTCGCGTGCAGATTCCCGCCCGTCTGCTCCACCGTCGGCTGCGGGAACATGACCACGCGCTTGCCGCCCGGAAACACATCAAAGTTCTGCTGAACGTTCGTCCGCCGGATTGGCGTCGGGCTCCACGCCCGCGGCGCGCGCACGCTGAACACGTTGCCATCCACGGAATAACCGGCCGCCTGAATGCGGTCATCCCCGCCCAGAAACAGCAGTTCATGGGTCGCGGCCGACCACGCCGGAAACTTGCCGCCATTCACCGACACCTTCCATCGCCCGCCCGGCCCAGGAAACGGCCGCACGAACACCTGCTCGGTGCCCTCTTCATTCGACGCGTAAGCAATAAACTTGCCGTCCGGTGAAAACGCGGGGTCCACTTCCACCACGTCTGGCCCGCTCTGAAACGGCTCCGTTTTGCCCGGCTTCGGATGCTCCGGATCCTGCAGGTCGATGGGCAGCGTCCACACATCCGGCAGGCCGCTGTTGTTCACAGGCGAAAACGCCAACCGGCCGTCCGGAGAGAAGTTGCCCGGGCGCGGATTTTTGAACTTGTCCAACAACATCTGCGGCGAACTCGCTCCATCGGAACGCACCCACCACAACGCCGCTCCATCGCCAAACACCAGATGCCGGGAATCCGGCGCCCAAGCCAGTTCGCGATTCACATTGCCGGAAAACGTGAGCTGCGAAGCAGCTTCTTTCTCTATGTCATAAACCCACACATCGTAGCCCTTGGCCCCCAGCGCACCATACGCCACGCGCTTGCCGTCGGGTGAAACTCGGGGAGCGCCATACGCGCCCGCAGGCATGGTCAACGCCGAAATCTTGCCCGCCACATCCAACAGGGAGACCGCGAACCCAGCCGCCCCACCGCCGGACCGCAGGAACAACGCATGGCCCGAAGGCGACACCGAAAACGAGACCGGATCCACATGCGCCGCCAGTTGCACGGGCGTGCCCTCTATTTCCAGGCGCTCGGGATCGAACCTCACACCGAACAGCGTCTCTCCGTTCACGTAGAGCAGGTACCCGTCGCCCCCCGGCGCGGTCCAATAATAGGGCCGTTCCCCACCAGTCAGCAGCACCTTGGGTTCTCCGCCATCCAGGCGCATCGCGAGAAGGATGTTCTGTCCACCGCTGCGCATCAGAATCGCCTTGGATCCAGGCAACACTTGCGGCGAAGTGACCGGAATCTGTTTGCCCGGAATCTGTTTGAGGACCTTCTGTTCCCCACCCTCGCTCGAGAAACGAAGCAAGGCCGCCGGCCCGCTGACATAGATGTTGTTGTCGTCGCCCCAACTGGCGCCGGAGTTCGCAACCGTGCCAAGCGCAATCGGTGTGCCACCCTCCACCGGCACCTTCATCAAGACGCCGCCTCTAAAGAACCCAATCCACTTCCCGTCCGGGGAAAAGAACGGGCCCATATTGCTTGCGTCACTCGACGCCCCTGGGATCGGCGTCACCTCTGCCTGATCCAGCCGCCGCAGAAATAGGTGCGACACTCCACCCTCCGTGCGGCCGACGAAGACCAACTTTGTGCCGTCCGGCGAGAGCGCTACGCTCGGCACAATGGCCGACCGCGTCGCGTCCGGCCCCAGGTCCACGCTCCATTGCTCCAGCGGCTTGTCTTCCACCAGCGCGCCACTCCATACCCGCCAACCTGCGCCCGCTGCGATCACCAGCGCCAACCCCGCCACCGCCCACGCGATCCAGCCCGAGCCCGCCGATGCGGCTCGCGGCTTCTCTTCCACCGGATTCGCCACAAACTGCTGCAGCGCTACCCGCGCTTCGCCGATCCATTGCAAACGGTCCTTCAAGTTCCGATCCAAACACCGCCGCAGCAACGTCCGCAGCAGCTCCGGAGCATTCACTTTCCCGACGTCGACCGGCGCACGCAGGACATCGGCCAAAGTGTGCGACACCGACTCGCCGCTGAACAGCCGAGCCCCCGTCAACATCTCCCATAGCACCACGCCGAAGCTCCAGATGTCCGCTCGCCGATCCACCGGCGCACCCGAGGCCTGCTCCGGACTCATGTAGGCAGCCGTGCCCATGATGGTCCCCGCCTGCGTCATGCCCATCGTGATCGTCGGCGAGTTCTCCGCATTGCCGCCCGCAGCCGAGGGCGACGGCATCGCCGCGAGCCCGAAGTCGAGCACTTTCACCACACCCGCGGGCGTGATCATTACGTTGCCCGGCTTCAGATCCCGATGCACGACCCCGCGCTCATGCGCGGCTTCCAGAGCCTCGGCAATCTGGCTCGCGATCTTTGCGGCTTCGTCCGCCGGAATCGCCCCACGCTTGATACGCACTGCGAGCGTATCACCCGGCACCAATTCCATCGCCAGCGCCCGCTGCCCGCCCGTCTCCGCCAACCCGTACACCATCGCGATGTTCGGATGATTCAATGACGCCAGGATCTTCGCCTCTCGATCGAAACGCGCCAGCCGTTCCGGATCGTTCGCCAATCCCGGCGGCAGCACCTTGATCGCCACTTCACGCTCCAATTGCGTGTCGAGGGCACGATACACCTCGCCCATCCCGCCCGCTCCCAGCGGCCCCTGAATCTCGTACGGCCCGATCTTCGATCCAATGGAAAGCGGCATGAGTGCCTTCAATTCTACATCCACGCTACAATGGAGGTTCCCTACGCGGTGCCCATGGCTCCCGAAACATTTACTACTCCAAACGGCATCACTGTAAGCCGAACCATTTCCAAGGTCCCGTACCAGCGCGGCCTCAAGACCATCCTGCGCAAGCTGGATGCCCAGCGTGGCATCTACTTGTCCTCCGGGTACGAATATCCGGAACGTTACGCCCGCTGGGACGTGGCCGCCAATGCGCCGCCGCTGGAGATCATTGCCGCCGGTCGCGACATCACCTTCCACGCCCTCAACGAACGCGGCGAAGCGATCAACCGCATGCTGCACGCGGTCCTGCGCGACCATCCGCACTGGGAATCCTGCGTGCTCGATGGCAACACGCTGCGTGGCCACCTGAAGCCGCTGCCCGCCTTCTTCTCGGAAGAGGAACGCAGCAAACAGCCTTCAGCGTTTACGATCCTGCGTGCGCTGATCCACGAATTCCAGTCGCCCATCACCAACCGCCTCGCGCTGGTGGGCGCGTTCGGCTACGATCTGCTGTTCCAGTTCGACCCGATCCAACTGAAGCTTCCGCGTCAGGGCGTCAAAGACTTGCACCTGTTCCTCTGCGATGACATTTACTTCATGGATCGCAAGAAGGAAACCATCGAGCGCTACCAGTTCGACTTCACGCGCGGCAACGATTCCACCGTCGGCAAGGCGCGCACCGGCGCGAAGTTACTGAAGCCGAAGAAACGCAAGCCCGCGCCGATCGCGAGCGACCACACGCAAGAGCAGTACATGGCAAAGGTCCAGACGGTCCGCGAAGGCATGCGCCAGGGCGATTACTACGAAGTCATCCTGCGCCAGACCTTCCGCACGCCGTACGCAGGCAAGCCCTCCGAACTCTTCGAGCGCATCCAGGTCGCCAGCCCGAGCCCCTACGAATTCTTCCTGCAACTAGGCGAAGAGCAGTTGATCGGGGCCTCTCCCGAGATGTTCGTGCGCGTCGAAAATCGTGGCACCGACTGGAGAGTCGAAACCTGCCCGATCTCCGGCACCGCGCGTCGCACCGGCGACCCCATGCGCGACGCCGACAGCATTCGTGACCTTCTCGTCTCCACCAAAGAAGAGTCGGAACTGACTATGTGTACCGACGTGGACCGCAACGACAAGTCGCGCGTCTGCGTTCCGGGCACCGTGAAGTTGATCGCTCGGCGTTTGATCGAACGCTACGCCGGCCTGTTTCATACCGTCGACCACGTCGAAGGTATCCTCGCACCGGAATACGACTCTCTCGATGCGTTCCTCACCCACATGTGGGCGGTCACTCTGGTCGGCGCGCCCAAGAAGTGGGCTGCCCAGGCCATCGAGAACCTCGAAAACGACGCGCGCGCATGGTACGGCGGAGCGGTCGGCATGATCACGCTCTCTGGCGAGATCAACACAGGCATCACCATTCGCACCGCGAACCTGAAGGACGGCGTCGCTGCGTACTCCACCGGAGCCACGATCCTGTACGATTCGGATCCGGCCAGCGAATATAACGAGTGCCACCTCAAGGCCACCGG
>CANIIC010000083.1 GCA_947467395.1 Bryobacterales bacterium | reverse complement strand
GTGACCACCGCATCCACGGCGTTCATCACGCCACCGGCCGCATACAGCGCGACCTCCATCGACCGAGCACTGATCACCGTATCGCCCGTCGATAACTCCCCGCGCCCCGCCTTCACATCGCGAGCCACGGTCTCCATATAACGGCGCGTATGCACCAGCGCGATCTCATCCTCGGCCGCCTCGCGCGGCGCAATCCGCACCAACCCCGGCAACTTCTCCACCGCCCCCATCACCGCATCAAACCGAGCCACCTGCTCCGGATGCCCGCTGCCCGTTCGATGCTCCCGATAGATCGCGTCCGCAATTAGCGCCGTCATACGACTCGATTTCATCACACTCTAGGCCAGGTTCACTCGCGGGCCCTACAACTCGCTATTCGCACCTAGAACTCTGCTCTCACCCGATCCACCGCCCGATGCCTAGTAAAGGGTCAAAGCTCTCACTCTACCCGAGGTCATCGAATGAACATCCGCACCAGGTCCATACTCACCATCCTCGCCACCGCGGGCATCCTAGCCGCACAACCTGCGCCCAACTCCCGAGCCGCCGCCCTTGCCACGCAGCTCCGCACCGCGACCAACAACGTGCTCGCGACCCACGCCGAAGCCCGCCGCGCGAACGGACCCGCATCGGCAGCGCTCAATACCCGAGCCGCCCAGCAACTCCAGTCCCGAGCTGCCACGCTTCTAGCACTGATGTCCGAGAACCCCGGTGAAGCCGTCAAGCAAAGTCTCTCCGCCGATGCCGCCGACGACATCAACAACACCTTCCCCGGCAACGCGCGCTTCCTCGAGGAACACGGCACCTGGCAAGGCCCCGTCGAAAAATCCGTGATCGATGCCATGGACGGCTCCTCACGCGCCATCTACGGACTGAACATCGCCGGCCAGAATCTCACCGTCCACCTCGCCGGCCCGGACCTCAACGTGAGATGTCAGGATGTGATCGCCTTCCAGGGCATCAAGCTCCAGGAATCCGTCGCCGCCGCCAGCGGCACCATTGTCACCACCGCGGCCACACCCTGCGGACCCAAGGGAGATCAGAAAATCGCGATCCTCATGATCACCTTCCCAGGCATCGCCGCCCCCACCAACGTCACCGCCACCGGAGTGAAGGACATCATGCAGGCCACCACCGGCCGCTCCGTGGATGACTTCTGGCGCAAGGCGTCCTACAACCAGACTTGGGTCACCACAGCCGATGTCTATGGCTGGTACACGCTCGATCGCGTCTACACCTGCGATGAATACAGCGCCATGCGCTCTGCCGCCATCGCCGCCGCCGATGCCGACGTCAACTTCCTCAACTACAACCGACTCTTCCTCATCCTGCCCGATCCCGGCGGCTGCGGCTGGGCTGGACTCGGCAACGTCGGTTGCACCACGTTCTCCTCCGCCGATGGCACCGTCACCGCGTCCACATCCTGGATGCTCGCCAACTACTTCGCCTCCCGTGACTACGGCGTCAAACTCACTCTCCACGAAGGCGGCCACAACTTGGGCCTCATGCACTCCCGTTCCCGCGACTTCGGCCTCGAACCGCTCGGAGCCATAGGCACCACAGGTGCCTATAGCGAGTACGGCGATCCCAATTCCACCATGGGCTACTGGAACTTCGGCCACTACGCCGGGTATCAGAAACAGTCCATCGGCTGGCAGTCCGCATCGAACCTGCAGACCGTGCAGACCACCGGAACCTACTCGATCCTGCCCACCGAAATCGGCACCGCCGCCGTCCAAACACTCAAAGTGAAGCGCGGCACCGACAACACGGCGAACGCATGGCTGTGGCTTGAATACCGCCAACCCGTCGACACCTACGACAACACCCTCAACGCCCAGATGTTCACCGGCGCGCTGATCCACTATCAGGACAACAACACCGGCACCTACACCGACCTGCTCGACTTCACGCGCACCAACACGTCTTTCGCCGACGCTGCGCTCGCACTGGGACAGACCTGGGTCGATCCCTACTCGAACCTCTCCCTCTCCATTACCGGGGCCACCGCCAACGCGCTCACCGTCAACGTGAACTACGGACCCATCCCCTGCGTCCGCAACGCGCCCACCATCAGCGCCTCGCCCACCAACCCCAGCGCCTACGCTGGAACCAGCGTCAACTACACGCTCTCGATCACGAACAATGACAGCCTGGGCTGCGCCGCCAGCACATTCAATCTCAGCTCAACGCTGCCCGCTGGATTCGCCACCGCCTTCTCCGTTGCCAGCGTTGCCCTCACCCCCGGCCAGGCCACCAACGTGACCATGACCAAGACCATCCCAGCCGGCACCACGCCCGCCGTGTATCCAGTCGATGCCAGCGCGGCCTCAGTCGATTCCGCGAACACTGGCACCGCGAACCTCACCGTAATCGCCCCGCCCCCGCCGCTGACCGTCACGGCCTCCACGAATGCGGCTAGCTACGCGGCACGCTACAACGTGACCATGTCCGCCAAGGTTCTCAGCGGCGCGAACCCCGCATCCGGAGCCACCGTCGTCTTCACTCTCACAAAACCCAATGGCACCAGCACCACCAAGACGGCAACTACGTCCACGACGGGAACCGTCAGCTGGACCTACAAACTCGGCCCAAAGGATCCCACCGGCACCTACACAGTGACCGCCACCGCGACCTTCTCGCCGCTCACCACCGCCAGCGCGCCCGTCACCTTCACGGTGAAGTAACGCACCTCCGCGCCAAGAGGGTCAGGCCATACTAGCAGCCTGACCCTCATTTTCTCCTCAGTTGCGATACAGTGAAAGGCGCATGAAATCGCTTCTCTTTACCGCCTGCCTGCTTAGCATGACCTTGCCCGCGATGGCCCAAGCCCCCGCCGCGCCTGCGAAGCCAGCCGCCGCCCCAGCCAAACCCGTTCCGCCCGCGCGCATCGTCAGATTCACAGCCAAGCCCACCACCGTCGCCGCTGGACAACCCATCGTGCTGACTTGGTCCACGGAGAATCCGAACAGCGTCACCATCTCGAACATCGGCAAGGTCACCGCGCGCGGCACGCGCCAAGTCACGCCCACCGCGACCACCACCTACACACTCACCGTCGCCGGACCCAACAACACCACGCTCACCCAAGACGTGAAGGTCACCGTAACCGGCACGCTCTCCAGCGCAGCCAAACAAGACGACACCGGCAAGCTCCCCAACGGCAAGCCCGATTTCAGCGGCGTCTATGACTTCGCCGGCCTCCGCAACCCCAACCCGCCCGCGCTCAAGCCCGGCGCCGAAAAGTTCCGCATCGTCCGCGCCGCCGAACGCATCAACGGCAACACGACCATCACGAACGGCTCCGACTGCAACCCCCTCGGCGTCCCGCAATCCTTCGTCACGCCTTACCCGATCCAGTTCGTGCACACGCCCAAGCAACTCGTGATGCTGTTCGAATACCCGAACACCTTCCGCGTCATCCCCACAGACGGCCGCCCGCACACCGAAGACCCCGATCCCACGTTCATGGGCGAAGGCGTCGCGCGCTGGGAAGGGGACACGCTAGTCGTCGACTCCATCGGCTTCAACGACAAGACCGAAGTGAACGGCTTCATGCACACCGAAGCCCTGCACGTGGTCGAGCGCTTCACCAAGGTCCCCACCGGCCTCAACTACGAAGTCACCGTCGAAGACCCCAACGTCTGGACCGCCCCGTGGGTCATGGGCGCCCGCATCCTCCCCGCCCGCCCCGACCTCGAAAAAGTCGACGAATTCGTCTGCGAAAGCACACCCGACTACAGCAAGTTCTTCGCCAAGTAGACACACGTATGGAACGCACCATCAACGGAATGTTGAAGTCCTACGAAACCGGTCGCCTCTCCCGCCGCGACCTCGTGCAAGGCCTCGCCCTACTCACCGCCACCACCGCCGAAGCCCAGCCCACAGGCTTCACCGGCAACAGCATCAATCACCTCTCGCTCTACGTCAGCGACCTGCAACGTTCCAGCGAGTTTTATCAACGAGCCTTTAACGGCAAGCTCCGCGACAAGGCCGACCAGGAAATCCGCATCTCCATCGGTCGCAGCCGCATCGCTCTCCGTCGCGGATCACCCGTCGGGAAGGTGGACCACTTCGCCATCGGCATCGATAACTTCAATCAGGACGCTGTCATCGCCGACCTCAAAGCCCGCGGTGCTGAGCCCTCCACGAACGCCGAAGCTGGCCTCCACGTTCTAGATCCCGACGGTTACCCCGTCTAACTCAGCGCCAACGACCCGGCCTGAGGCAGCGCCTAAAATACGTAGGGCACCAATGCCTTCGTCGTCCGCGCGTATTCCGCATAATCGGCATACCGCGCACGCAGCAGCCGTTCCTCGGCCCGCACCCGAACCACCGCCAAACAGGTGACCGCGATACCCACCGCCAACGTCAGCCCGGACAAATGGCTCAGCACTCCGGCCCAAATGAACAGCAGCGCCGCGGAATACATAGGGTGACGAATGAACCCATAAGGCCCACTGCGCAGAATCGCGTCCCCGCCTGGAGCCGCCGTGACACGAAACGTACCTGCCGAAAAGGACAGCCGCGCCCACACATTCAGTCCCACCGCCGCCAGCTGCGCCGCCACCACAAACGGCGATGCAGAAAACAGGTTGCCCGAAATCGCCAACGCGGCAATCGTCCCCAGGATCATGATGAGGGGCAGCGCGGAAGTGATCATTCGCTCTCCTGTCCCTACGGCTCGCCCGCTAACGGTCCGAATTCCGCCGGCGGCTTTCGGTGCCGCGTCGCACTCTCGTACGCCGAAGCGATCCGCACCAGCAATCCTTCATCGAACGGACGCGCCAGAAAATCCACGCCCACCGGCAACGCCGCCTTCACCGGACCCACCAACTGCGCCGCGCCATTCGCATCCAGCACCCGATCCCAAACCTCCGTCGTGAACCCCGCAGGCACCGTGATCGCCGGGAACCCCTGCTGACCAATCAACGACCAACCAATCGGAGGACGCCCATTCACCGTAGGCTCTCGCGGAGCCGTCAACTTGCGCGGCGGCACCGTCGACATCGGCGACATCAACGCATCCAGCTTCTGCTCCTGCATGCACTGCAAGAACAAATTCTGATACGCGAAGCGTGTCTGCAACCGCACGGCCGTATTCAACGCGCCCCCGCGCTCCGCCTGCTCACGCGATTGCTTGCGATCCGGAAAGTTCGCGTCCGTATAAAACGTCGCCTTCGAAATCAGATCCGCATTTGTCTTGATGTTGGCATCGCCACGCTCCTGCAGATACCGATTCATCATGTACTTGCTCTCGCCCTCCACCGCGGGAGTATTGAAACTCCGCAGCGATAGCGGAGTCCCCGGCCGCAGCGCACTATTCAACAACTCCGGCGCGTACTTCGCGAAGCAGCTCCCGAACAACTCGCCATCCGGCCCCGGATCTACAATCGTCGCGCCCAGCTTCTTCAAATCCCCAATCGCGCGTTCCACCAGCCCGATGCTCTCTTCATCCGCTTTCCCAAAGAGCTTCACCGCCATGTATTCGCGCACCACGCCGATCCGCACACCGTCCAACCGCCGCGCACCCGCGAAGCTCGTATACCCCCGAGCAGGCTTCCGCCCCACGCTGAACACCGTCAATTCATCTTTGGGATCGTAACCCGCGATCACATCCAGCACCCGAGCCGCATCTTGCACGCTCCTGCAAATCGGCCCCGTGCGCATACTCAGCCCCGCGCCCATCATGCCCTTGCGGCTCACCAACTCCTCCGTCGGAGCCAGACCCACCAAACTATTCACCGATGCCGGCCACCGGATCGAGACCACCGTCTCTTCCCCAATCGCGCACGTCACCAGGTTGGCAGCCACCGCACTCGCCGAACCCGCGCTCGACATCCCCGGCTCGCGCTCCGTATCGTACGGATTGCAGAACGTCCCTCCGAACGCACTCCGCGCCCCATCCGTCGCATACTCCGCCAGATTCGCCTTCGCCAGAATGATCGCGCCCGCTGCCCGCAGCCGCTCGACGAACGTCGCATCCTCCGGCGGACGATCGTTCGCAAACTGCACATCCGCACCCGACGTCGTACGCATATCGAAGGTATCGTACTGATCCTTGATCGCCATCACCACGCCATGCAGCGGACCCACCAGCTTGCCCGTCCGCTTGAACGCGCGATCCTGCGCCGCCGCAACCTCCAACGCATCCGGCATCTTCGGATCCCGATCCGCCGCATCCGTCAGACTCCGCGCCTTGCGATCGTCAAAGCCCCACAGCTTACGCGTCGCAGGCCGTAAGTTCAACGTCGAGAGCGCATTGATCTGCTTCGCATGGGGAATCGTCGTGATCGGCCCCAGTATCCCCGTAGGCTCCGCCACGCAGGTGCCGTTGAACGCTTGAATGCGCTTCAGGTACAGCTCAACCAGACCCACACTCGTGATCTGATTCGCCTGGATCGCACGCTGGATATCCGCGATGCGAGCCTCCTGCAAATGAAACGCCGCAGAACGCGGCTGCGCATTCACGCTGAGAGCGAACAGCGCGACCAGAACGCCAAGTCTGTTGACCATAACTCTGCGTTATCGCACAGGCTTGCCGTCGCCGTCTACCATCGGCCCCGACACCACCACCGTGCCCAGACTGTCGCGCAAGAAGAAATTGACGGAGTAGCCTTCTTCGGTCAACAACCGCAGATCCTGACGAACCGGCAACGTCCCCTGCACGGTCCCCTCAATCTTCGTGCCGCCGGCTTTGTAATTGCCCGCATGATGCTCGTGCGAATCAGGGTCCTCTTCGTAAATCTCCAGATCGTACTCAGCGATATCAATAACGTTATCGCCGGAATAAACCGTACCGATCCCTTCAATCTTGCGAACAGGTCGAAACGACATGATGGGCGCCACACCTCTTGCGGCGTAGTTGAACAGTATGCGCCCTGCTCTCCGATGTCAACCGCCTACTTCACCGTCTTCAACGCCGCCAGCACTTCTTCGCTGTGCTTATTCGGCGAAACGTCCGTCCACACCTTCACGATCTTCCCTGCCGGATCCACCAGGAACGTGTGCCGCTTCGCGATCTTGTACCCCACCAGATTCATCAAGGACCCGTACTGCGCCGACACCTTCTTCTCCGTGTCCGCCAGCAGCTTGAACGTCAACCCCTGCTGCGCGCAAAACTCCTTGTGGCTGTCCGTCGAATCCACGCTAACGCCCACCACCACCGCATTCACCGCCGCGTACTTAGCCTGATCGCGCTGAAAGTTGTGAGCCTCAATCGTGCACCCGGACGTCCCATCCTTCGGGTAGAAGTACAGCACCACCCACTTCCCCCGAAAATCACTCAGCCCGATTTGCGTCCCATCCTGCGACGGCAGCCGGAACTCCGGTGCCATCGATCCCACTGCCGGAACCTGACCCGCGCTCAACAGCGCCGTCGCAGCCAAAGCCGCAAGCATCACTCCCAACAAAAGCTTCTTCACACTCATACAGACGCGCCGCAGCCCTCCCCGGCATCATTATTCAGCAACCGCTCCGCCGCCGCCAGCCCCGACAAAAACGCCCCCTCCACCCGAGCACCCCCCAACCCATCGCCAGCCACCGCCAATCGCCCCGCCACCAACGCCCGCTCCGTCGCGCCCCGCACCGCTTTCGCATACTTCCACCGATGCACCTGCACGCGCTCCACCTCAGCCCCCAACCATGCCCCCGCCGCTTCCACCAACGCGCGACCCGCATCCTGCAACGGCATATCCCAATTCGCCCGAGCCCACTCCGCCCGCGAATGAATCGTCACATCCGCACCCGCAGCCATCGAGATCCCCTTCGCCGTGTTGTCTGCGACAAACGCCACCGGCCCCTCCGCGATCTCTACATACCCCGGCGCAGGAACTGCACTTGACCCACGCAAACTCACCATCGCTGCAAAGCACGGCTCGTATGCCACCGCCCGCATAGTCTCCACCATCGCCCCCGGCAACCGATCCAAACTCCCCTCCAGCAACTGCAGACACTGCTCCAGCGGAGCCGTCAACACCACCGCCCCCTCGAACGTTTCCTCACGCGTCACCACACGCCAACTCCCGCCCGCCCACTCCACTCGCTCCACCGCGACCCTCTGTCGCACATCCAACCCCGCCGCCAACTTCCCCGCCAATCCATTCATCCCATCCACCGAACACCACCGCACCACGCCGTCCACTTCACGCCACGGCCGAACCCAGCCGCGCTCCGCCCACTCCTGCACCGTACTCTGAAACCCCTCATCCCGAGCCGTAAAGAACTGCGCCCCGTGATCGAACACCCGCCCATCCACCCGCCGCGTCGCCATTCGACCACCCGGATTCCATCCCTTATCCAGCACCGTCACAGCCCAGCCCTCTGCCATCAACGCACGCGCCGCCGTCAGCCCCGCCATCCCCGCCCCCACTACAATGCATCTGTTCATGTTCACTAAACTGGATTCCCGCCATCTCCACCGAAGTTCAAAATCTCTCATGTTACTCTGTCTTGAAACATGCGCCTCCGCTCTGTAGCTGTCGCCGCCGTCCTGCTCACCTCTACCCTCTCCGCAGTCGAACCCGGCAAGCCCTCCAAGACCTCCATCTGGGTCCTCGCCGCCCGAGCCATCGGTGCCCGCGATCCCGACCCCGCCGTCCGCAATCCCGACTGGGTCGCCGAACGCCTACTCGGCCCCGACGAACTCGCCATCATCGCCGATAACCCCGTCGCGCAAGGACTCGCTAAGGACTACCGCGTCGCCATGCAGGAGTCCGAAACCCGCTCCCGCGTTCTCATGGTCAACATCCGCACGCGCTACATCGATCAACTCATGCAGGATGCCGTCAAAGCCGGAGCCACCCAGGTCGTCATCCTCGGCGCAGGCTTCGACTCCCGAGCCTACCGCTTCCGCCAACAACTCAAAAACGTCAAACTCTTCGAAGTCGACTTCGGACCCACGCAAGAGTACAAACGCCGACGCGCCCTCGACGTCATGGGACCCGCACCCGCGAACCTCACGTACGTGCCGATCGATTTCACCAAACAAACCGCCAGCCAGGTCTTGAAAAAGGCAGGCTACCGCCCCGATCGCAAAACGTTCTTTATCTGGGAAGGCGTCTCGATGTACCTGACCGAACCCCAGGTCCGCGACTTCCTGCACGACATCGCCACCCACGCCACCAAAGGCAGCGAGCTAGTGTGGGATGTCTTCAACCCCTTCTTCAACCCGCCCGCCAACGAAGCCAACGCCAAGCTGGTCGCGATGCTCAAGGAATGGGGCGAACCCTGGATCTTCGCCATCCCCTTCGGCCAGGAAGCCGACTTCATCAAGTCCACCGGCCTGGAAATGACGGGCCGCATCAGCATGCTCGTCACATCAGACGATGCGAAGCGCTACATCACCCGCCAGGACGGCACCACCGTAGGCGACGTAGTCTTCCCCCCGCCCGGCACAACCCAACGCACCGTCCACTGGACTATCGTCACCAAAGTGCCGTAGTGCCCGCGTACCCACGCGCCGCCAGGCGACTTTATTCTGACTCCCGACTCCTGTCTGCTCTACTTCAACCCGTACACCACCACCCGAGCAGTCGTCTTCGCCAGCGGCCAATTCACCGGACTCATCCCCGCCGCCACCGCGACCCGCTGCTTCCCGCCCGCCTGATACGAGATCACGCCTCCACCCACCGCCGCGCCCGTCGAATGTTTCCACAACACTGACCCATTCAGCGCGTCCAACCCCACCACATCCCCATTCAAATCCCCGGTAAACACCACCCCACCCGCAGTCGGCGTCACCGCAGCCACCAACGGCGTCGGCGACTTGTACTTCCACTTCACCTTCCCCGAATCCGCGTCAACCGCTGTCAACCACCCGCCCCATTTCTCTTTCGGATCGGTCACCCCGAACGGATGCGTCGGCTCCGCTCCCGCCCAACTCGCGCCCGCCTTGCCCCTCAACTCCGCTTCATCTTGCAGCTTCACCGACGTGCACCAATCCACGGCATTCACCAACACCAGATTCAACGTCGGATGATACGCCGGACCATTCCACTCCGTACCGCCTTGCACCCCAGGACAGAACCGCGTCTCTGCCTTCGACGTCAACGGAACCTTCTCATTCAGCAGCGTCGTCACCGGCGTCGCATACACGATCTTCAACGGCGTGCCCGATGCCTTCATGCTCGAACGGTCGATCCCATACAAGACCCCGTCCTTGCCTGCCGCCGCCGCGATCTGCTTGCCGCCCTTCGTGCGAATCAACACCGGAGGAGCCGTCATATCCCAATCGTGAAAGTCCTTCTTCACCGGCTGCACATACCGCAACATCTTGCCCGTCTTCGCATCGATCGCAATCACCGACGTCGTGTACAGGTTGTCCCCCGGATGCATCGCCAACTGAAAATCCGGAGCCACATTCCCCGTCGATACCCACAACACGCCCGCGTCCGGATCCAAGCTATAACTCGTCCACGTCGCCCCACCCGTCGGAGGATTCGTCGCACTCACCTTCTGCCACGTCGCCCGCCCTGGACCCGACTCCGGCACTACGTTGAACCGCCACAACTCATGACCATCCGCCGCGCTCAACGCATACACGCGACCCGTCACGCCAAAGTTATCGCCGCCCGCATTCCCCGCGAACACCATCCCGTTCCACGCCAGCGGAGCCATCGGAACCGACTCGCCATTCGCGCCATCGCCCAACACCGCATCCCACACCGGCTTGCCCGACGCCGCATCCAGCGCGAACACATGCGCATCGCCCGTCCCGCGAAACACCTTGCCATCCAGATACGCCACGCCGCGATTCACGCCCAGCCCACCGCGCGGGCCCTCTCGCACATACTTCCACTTCAAGGCACACGTCGCCGCATCCACCGCGTACGTGTTGTTGTAAGTCGTGAAATACAGCGAGCCCTGCACCATCAGCAACCCGCTCTGAAACGCTGTCGTCTCGCCCGTGTCATACGTGCACACCGGCTGCAGATCCTTCACATTGCCCGCCGTGATCTCCGTCAACGACGAAAACCGCGTCGCCGCAAGATCCCCGTTATACCCGCCCCACTCCACCGACTGCGCCAACCCCAGCGGAGCCAGCAGCCCCACCATCAACCAATTCATGGATTGCATCTATCCCTCCTCCAGTTGTGGCGCACACTTCAGGCCGCCCTATTCTGACTCCGGACTCCTGCCTTCTGTCTTCTCTAAAGGTTCATTCTCCTGCCGGCTCTTCTTCAAATAGTGCGGACTATACTCCAACCCGTACGACGTCTTCACCTTCGTCGCCGCCTTCTCATCGAAGAACGCCGTGCTCGCCTTCTGCCTGGCCGCAATCTCTTCCTCGGTTCCATCGCGCAAAGTCACTTCCTCGCGCGGCACGAACAACACCTGCCCAATCGGCAAGTTGTGCGACATCGATAGCGCCTCGCCCGGCTGCAACACATACCGAAACTCCGTATCGTGCACATGCCAGTCCGTCTGGACACGAATCACCATCACCGGAGCCGCCGGCCGCTCAATCATATTAAAAATCGAAGTGTACAGGGTGTCCCACCCCGCAGGCGTCTGGAAGTTGTGCGCCCCGCGCAACGTCACCGCACCCGCCGGAGTCCCCAGATCATCCACCGCGATGAACATCCGAGCCATCATGCTCGCCGTCTCCGCGAACCCCGGCGCACCCGGGATCATCAGCTTCACGTCTTCCTTGCGAGCACCCATGCCGCCCACCGCCAGCTGATACGTCACCGTGAACAACGGCTCCCACTTGCGACCCGTCGCATTCACCGAATACTGCAGCTCGTACTTGCCCTCGCCTTCATAGCTGACCTGCACCAGCTCATGCTCGGCCAACGGCGGATACACCATGAACCCCGCAGCGCTCCCCGCCTCCAACACCGGACAATGCCGAGCATGCTGCGGCAACAGCGGACGCTGCGCCTCTCTGCGTGGCCGCACTCCAAAACCAGGCCGGTACGGATTCGGGAAAAGGGTGACTTCCATCTGCGTAGTATATAAAGGAACCCGCGCAACAGGCCAATTTCAGGACTCTCGCGCATCCCCCCTGCATTGACTTGCACCCCCCGGTCACCCATACTAGGGGCACCTGAGCTTTTCCAGCCCCATCCCGAGGCCCTTCAACGCACATGCCATTCGCACCTACGCGCCTCAGGTTTCAGGGATCTACGGCATCTCGAATTCCAGCGAATGGCTCCTCATCGGCGAATCGAACAACATCCAGGCTTCGCTCCTGGCCCTGCTGAGCCCGTCTTCCATCTTCACCACTGCTCCCAGCGGCTTCGTCTTCGAATCCTGTGACGACCAGACTCGCGCCCAACGCTGCTCGCAGCTCCAAGCGCACTATCACACCAACTCAGCAACCAACTCCAGGAGATCTCGCCCATGACCTACGTCCTCACCGGATTCTTTCAGGACGGAGGCTTCCGCGTCTTCTCCTACGACGGCATCACATCCGATCATCGCCGCTCGCCCTTCTGGGTCCGTGCCGACCTTGCCCTCGCGCGTCAGCACAAACTCCCCGTCCAGGAACTCCCGCTGCTCTGCCGCGGCGTCCTCGATAGCCGCGACGCGGAATCCGAAGAGCACACGCTCACCTTCTCCCGCACCGAAATGGCCCGCTTAGCCACCTCCCGCGAACAAGCCACCGGAGCCCGCCGCTTCCGCCGCCCCGTCCCCAAAACGAACCAAGACTAGCGCGCAATAAGAAAACGCCCGCCGGCGTAAGCCTGGCGGGCGTTCCCAATTCTGACTCCTGTCTTCTAGCGTCTGTCTTCTCTTAAGGCTTCCGTCCAGCCTTCTCCGCCGCCCGAGCCCCACTCAAAATATTGGGCATCCCGTAATTCCCTTCCTGACACCCGTACTCGAAGATCGGCCCCTTGAACTTCTTGATCGGATACGACGCCGACCAGGAATCCTTCCACGTATTCGGATCGCTCACCGTGAACTCATATTGAATCGTGTCCTCCGACACCCGCGTGAACCGCTCCACCACGTGCAGATCCCGAGTAGCCCCGCGCCCGATCGGCGGCAGGTCATTGAAGTTCGTCGAATCCACCACCAGCGTCTCGCCTTCCCAGTGCCCGATCGAATCCCCGTGATACTGCCGGATCCGCGAATCGATATGCCCGCTCCCATCCGTCCGAATGATCCGAGCATCGCCCATCATCTCGTGACGAATCACCACCTGCCCCGGGCCCTGGAAAATCTGCAGGTTCGGATTGTACCCGCCCGGCATCAACGGTGGACCTTCAAACGTCCAATACAAACACCGCTCCGCCGTCCCGCGCATCTCCGGCCCGTCATACTCATGCCCCGCCCGAGCAGCCGCCGCCTCCGCCACCCGCTTCGCGGCTTCAGGGATATACGCCGGCACCCGACCCGTCGGCCCGATGATCAACGACGTGCGCGTGTTCCGCACCATGCCAGACGTGCCCCCATCCAGCCCGAACTGCTGCATGTCGTAGTGAGCATCTTCGGAAGTGCCCGCCACAGTCTGCGCCGCCGGCCGAGCCGCAGCCGCTTTCTCCCGCTCCGCCATCTCCGCCTCGGTGTAAAACTCCTTTGTCCCCAGAGCCACCGGCCGCTCCACCGGCGTCGCCGTCCGATTAATGTAGAACCCCTGCAAATCCGGAGTCCCCCAAATCGTCCGCGGAGCCTTGTAAGCCGCTTGCCCAAACGCCACACCAGCCATCAACAGAGCGAGAAATGTAGGTCGCATAAACACTTTAGATTGTACATCCGCCTTCATTTCCGTTCATCCATGGCCGGCTTACCATCCTCGCCAACCTCTACCCCCCAACACAGAACCGCGACCATAAGGGAGCGGGCACGTACCTCAATCGCCCATCAGTCCGATACGCCATAATCAACCGTGATGGGAAGTGTCGCACCTGAATCCTTACGTCTATCCGAACATGGCGCGCAACTCTATGACTCCGCACTCACATCTTCGGAACTCACCAGTCTCACGGACGTGGTCAAGCAACTCCCTCCCGATCAAGCCGGCATCAGGATCCACGGAGTTGCAGGCATCCAGCGATTCATCGAGCCTGGCACTGCTGCAGCATCCATCGCTTCGGCCGAGCTAGGCCCCAAGTGTCGTCCAGTTCGCGCCATATTGTTTGATAAAACGCCCCAAACGAATTGGGCACTCGGATGGCACCAGGACCGTACAATCGTGGTGCAGGAACGTATAGAAGTAGAGGGCTACGGACCGTGGACCATGAAAAACGGACTGATTCACGTCGAGCCTCCCTTCGAACTACTGGCCACAATGATCACAGTTCGGATTCATTTGGACCCGACACCTCCCGGCAACGCGCCCTTGCTGATCGCCCCTGGGTCACACCGTTACGGACGCATCCCCATCGCGGACATACCGGAAGTTGCGCGCCGTTGCGGGACAGTTGCGTGCTTGGCCGAGGCCGGTGATGTGTGGGCTTACTCCACTCCGATCTTGCACGCATCGGAAGCCGCCGTCGGACCAGTTCACCGCAGAGTCCTTCAAGTGGACTATTCGGCGGAGTCCTTACCAAACAACCTAGAGTGGTTGGGAGTGTAGGGCGCGGTTCCCCAAAACAACGACAACCTCAATCCCCCGCCCGCCGCACGTCCTTCACTACCTCGCGATACATCGCCTCAGGAGCCCAATCAATCTCCCCCGGCCACGTCACCGCCCCATGCTCCACATGCGCCTGCCGGAAAACCTCCGGGTCCCGCAACGGAGCCAACACCCCCGTGCAGTCCTCCGGCTTCACTCGAACCACACCACTCACGCCATCCGCGAACCGCACCCACAAAGCGCGATCCCCTTACGCCCGTACTTCCACCACGTCCCAATCCATCACAACGCCTCCCCCGAGCTCCTGACTCCTAACCCCTGTCTCCCGCCTTCTTCCTCACATTGAACTCCAACTTCCACCTCCGCCCATCCCCCGCCACGAACCACAACTGCAGCACCCCGTCTCCGTCACCGCACTCGCCAGCGTCACCGCTACATTCTCCTGCACCTCGCTCGGCAACTGAGCCTCCACCGGAGCCAACTCATCCATCCCCGCGATCTCTTCAATCAACGCGCCCGCCGCATCCCCCGCCCGCTCGCTCGATTGGAAAAATCGAAACTGCGCCGCCTTGCCTACCCGCAGCAAAAACTTGCGATCCGTGAACTCGTACCCCGTCCCCTCTTCCATCCCGAACGGCACCACCGTCAACGCCTTCAACGGAGGCCGTCGACCCGGCCCCCGCCAGTACCCGCCCAAACCCCAACCCCGCCCCGTGGCAGCCATCCCCGCCCCCAAACCACCAACCTTCCGCGAACTCCTCCGCAAAGACCTCGGCCTCGACACCATCAACAAACCGTAGCGCACGCACTCCTGCGTGCCGCGTCGAGACTCCTCTCGACGCCGTCTTTCAGCAAGCTCCCCAGTGCCCCAAAAACAAAACCGCCCGCCTGAGCTCAACACTCAAGCGGGCAAACTATCTCCAACACACCTCAGCGATCCTACGCCGCTTCCCGAGGCCTCACCGTCCGCACAATCTCCGCCTCCTTAGCATCCGCCGCCCGCGCCAAATCATACGAGCTCTGCAAATTCAGCCAGAACTTCGCCGTGGTATTGAAGTACCGCGCCAGGCGCAGCGCCGTATCCGCCGTAATCCCCCGCCGCCCGTTCACGATCTCCAGCATCCGCGTCGCCGGCACCCGCAACTCCAACGCCAGCCGGTTCACACTCATCTCCAGCGGCTTCAAGTAGTCTTCCCGAATCGTTTCACCCGGATGCGGAAACGGGATGCGCGTAGTCTTCTTTGTACTCATAGGACACTCCATGGCCAACTCAGTGATAATCCGTGACCTCGACCTCGTACGCGTGCCCGTCCTTCCACCGGAAGCACACCCGATATTGATCGTTGATGCGAATACTTTGCTGCCCCGCGCGATCTTTCCGCAGAGCCTCCAGTCGGTTCGCCGGAGGCGAGCCCAAATCCCGCAACTCCTCCGCACTATCCACCTGCACTAGCTTCCGTAACGCCACCCCCGCGATGGCGTGGAACTTCTTCACATACCGCCGTTGGAAAAGGCCTTCGGTGTCTTTATCCCGGAAGGAACGGATCACACGCTTAGAGTACTACGCACACCGTACAACGGCAACCAGGAAGCATCAGAAACGCTCGTGCATCAACCTTATGACCGCAAGGTCAGCGTCATGCTCTGGCCCCTGACCAGATAGATCAAGGGCTTCCGTCACTTTTCGCGCGCAATGAGTTTCGCAGACCACGCGAAACTCATTGCGCTCATTTGGCAACCCCGTCCCCCCACGCTTGGGCTGGCCGGAAATCGCTGCTTTGATACACTACAGCTTGCAAGATGCGCAGTTCACGTTATGCTTGGGCTGGCCGGAAATCGCTGCTTTGATACACTG
>CANIIC010000082.1 GCA_947467395.1 Bryobacterales bacterium | reverse complement strand
TAGTCGATGCCGAATTCGTCGACGTTGACGACAAAGACAAGAAGTAAGTAAGAACGAGGAGCGCACCGTCTTCGGGCGGTGCGCTTCATCACCATGCCAGCCGACTACTACCAGACCCTCGGAGTGGAGCGCACCGCCAGCGCCGACGAAATCAAAAAAGCGTACCGTCATCTGGCGCGCAAGCACCACCCCGACCTGAACCCTGGCGATAAAGCTTCCGAAGACCGCTTCAAGCAGGTGCAGGAAGCCTACGACGTATTGAGCGAACCCAAGAAGAAGCAGATGTACGACCAAGTCGGCTTCTACTCGGAATCGGGAGCTCCCGGTGCGGGTGCAGGCGGTCGCGGGAATCCCAACATGGGCTTCGGCGGCTTCGATTTTTCAGATTACTTCGCGCGCGGCGGCCGACCCGGCCAGCCCCCGCCCGAATCGGGCGATGCGAATTTCCAAGACATCTTCAGTCAGTGGTTCGGAGGGCGCGGGCAAGCTACGCAGCAGCCTCCGCAGAAGGGGACCGACCTGGAATACGGTCTCAATATTGATTTCTGGCAGGCGATCAAAGGCACGCAGGTTCGCCTGACCGTCTCGCGCCAGGAAAGCTGCGCCGAATGTGGCGGCAGCGGCGCCCGCAGCGGCAACAACACCATCTGCCCCGAATGTAGCGGCAGCGGTCAGGTCACGCAGATGGCCGGAGCCATGCGTTTCAGCCTCACCTGTCCCAAGTGCGAAGGCTCGGGACGGCTGCGCAACAGCTGCCCGTCGTGCCATGGCGATGGCCGCATCTCGAAGAGCGATGTTGTCGAAGTCCGCATCCCCGCTGGCTCGCAGCAGGGCTCGCGTTTGCGTGTCGCCGGCAAAGGCAACGCCGGAACCCACGGAGCGCCTCCGGGCGATCTCTACATTACTCTGCGCGTCGCCGACCATCCGTTCTTCCGCCGCGACGGCGACGACATTCACATCACCGTGCCCGTGCGCATCGATGAAGCGGGGCTCGGCACCAAGATCGAAGTGCCCACCATCGACGGACGTGCGTTGCTCAAGATCCCGCAGGGCACCAACAACGGGCAGAAATTCCGTCTGCGCGAAAAAGGCGTCGCAAACTCCCGCGGCGGCACGCGAGGAGACCAGATCGTCGAGATCTCCGTACAGGCTCCCGACCCGCGCGATGAGCGCACCCGCGAACTCCTCCGCGAGTACGCCGAACTGCACCCGGAAGACCCGCGCAGTGAGATGTGGGGTAAGGTGTAACGTATGGCCAAGGCCAAAGTACGTAAGGCAGCGTTCATGATCTCGGCGGTGGCCGAGCAATATCAGCTCCACCCGCAGACCCTCCGAATGTATGAGCGTGAAGGCCTGCTCACACCGTCGCGCAGTGAAGGCAACACGCGCCTCTACACGCAGGAAGACGTCGAGCGTCTGGAAGTGATCCTCAAGCTAACGCGCGAGCTGGGCGTAAACCTCGCCGGCGTCGAAATCATCCTGAACATGCGCGAGAAGATGGCCGAGATGCAGAAGCAGATCGAGCACTTCGTCGAGAGCCTGAACACCGAAATGTCCCAGCGCGGCCGCACCGCCGAACCCGAACAGGCGCAGACCACGCTAATCCCCATCATCGACGTGCGTCGAGGCAAAAAATGAAGCTCGCCGGCAAGGTCGCCATCGTCACTGGGTCCACCAAAGGCATCGGCAAAGCGATCGCCGAGCGCCTGAAGCAGGAGGGAGCTCTGGTCGTCACCACGGGCCGCAGCGAAGGGGCATCCATCTCGCTCGACTTACGCGAACCCGACGCGGCGCAGCGGCTCGCCGACTACGCGATCCAGCAGCATGGGCGCATCGACATCGTGGTGAACAATGCGGGCGCGACCAAGCGCGGCGACTTCCTCAACCTGACCGATGCCGACTTCGAAGACGGCTTCGCGCTGAAGTATTTCGGAGCTGTGCGTCTCACTCGCGCGGCATGGCCGCATCTCAAGGCAAGCGGTGGATCGATGGTCTACATCTCCGGCGTGGGCGGGCGCACTCCCGGTGCTCAGTTCACCATCGGAGGCTCGGTCAACGCGGCGTTGCTGTCGTTCACCAAGGCGATGGCCGAACTCGGGATCGAGGACGGCGTGCAGGTGAACTGCATCAACCCCGGCACCATCCGCACAGAGCGCATGAAGAACCGGCTGAAGACTCCCGACGAAGAAGCCGCGTTCGTCAAGGACTCGCGCGTGACCAAGATTGGCGAGCCGCAGGACATCGCCGCGCTGGTCGCGTTTCTGGTCAGTCCCGAAGGCCGCTTCCTGCATGGCTCGCTGATCGACGCCGATGGCGGAGCGACGAAGACGATCTAGTCGCCCGTCGTCATCGGCTCGTGCGCCGGATGCGGGTTATGCGCTTTCTTGAACTTGCCGAGCCACGTCTGCAAGCCTGCCATGTAGGTGTAGAACACCGGCGTCAGGTACAGCGTCACCAACTGCGAGAACATCAGGCCACCAACGACGGCCAAGCCCAGCGGCTGGCGGGCTTCGCCTCCGGCGCCGTAACCCATCGCGATCGGAATCGCACCGAACAGCGCGGCCATGGTGGTCATCATGATCGGGCGGAAGCGGATCAGGCAACCTTCGTAAATCGCTTTGATCGGCGTCAAACCTTGATTGCGCTCCGCGTCCAGCGCGAAGTCGATCTGCATGATGGCGTTCTTTTCGACGATACCGATCAACATAATCAGCCCGACGAAGGCGTAGATGTTCAGGTCCATCTTGAACAGGTAGAGGGTCGCCAACGCGCCGAAGCCGGCCGACGGCAGACCCGAAAGAATCGTCAGCGGGTGGATGTAGCTCTCATACAGAATCCCGAGCACGATGTACACGACGAAGATCGCGACCAACAGCAGCACCCGGGTATTGCCCTGCTGCCCTTGAAACGCCTTCGCGGCGCCCTGCCATGCAGTGCTCACCTCGGCGGGAACGTTTTCGGAATCGCTGGTGATCGTCCCAATCTGCGTGAACACATCGCCCAGCGATGCGCCCGGCAACAGATTGAACGACACCGTCGCCGCCGACAACTGACCGTAGTGGTTCACCGACTGCGGACCGACCTCCTGCTTCACCTGCGCCAGGGTATCGAGCGGGATCAGCGAGCCTTGCCCTGCCTTGAAGTACAGCTTCGAGAGCGCCGTGGGATCGGACTGGAACTCCGGCTTCAATTCGAGCAGCACCTTGTACTGGTTCGACGACCCATAAATGGTCGACACCCAGCGCGGGCCGTAGGCATCGTAGAAGGAGTTCTCAATCTGGTTCGCGTTCACCTGCAACGCCGCGGCACGATCGCGATCGATGTTGATATTGATCTGCGGGCTTGTGATGGCGACGTTCGTGGTTACGTCGACCACCCCCGGAACACCGGCAATCAACTCTTCGAGCTTCGCCGCCGTGGCGTATAACGCAGGCTTGTCCACCGATTGCAGCGAGAGTTGGTACAAACTCTTGGTCACCTGACCACCGATGCGGACCGTCGGCGGATTCTGCAGGTAGACCTTCACACCCGGCAGATTTTCGAGCTGCGGACGTAATTCGCGAATGATGTCATCGACCAGCTTGGTGCGTTCGGCGCGCGGTTTCAGGCGCACGACCAGCTGACCGTAGTTCGGGCCGCCCAGCGTGCTGGAGGCGGTGCCACCCACCGAGGACGTGAATGCTTCCACATCCGGATGCGCGCGCACGATTTCGGCAACCGTCTTCTGATACGTCGCCATCTGATAGAACGAGGTGCCCTGCTGCGCTTCGACGATCACCGCGAGCTGATCGGTGTCCTGATCCGGAATGAAGCCTTTGGGGATGCGATCGAACAGGTAGACGGTTCCGGCCAGCACAGCGACGAACACGATCATCGTGGCAGGGCGATAGCGCAGGACCACTTGCAACGTGCGGTCATAGACGCGCAGCATGCCATCAAAAACGGCTTCGGTGGCGCGATAGAGGAAGCCGTGATCGCCGTGTTTCACACGCAGGAAGCGGCTGCAGAGCATGGGGGTCAGCGTGACGCTGACGACGCCGGAGATGAGAATGGCGACGCAGATGGTGACGGCGAATTCGCGGAACAGACGGCCCAGGATACCGCCCATGAAGAGGACAGGAATAAACACCGCCGTCAACGACAGCGTCATCGACACGATGGTGGAGCCGATTTCTTCGGAGCCGACTAGCGAGGCTTCGAGCGCTTTCTTGCCGAGCTCCATATGACGGAAGATGTTCTCGAGCATGACGATCGCGTCGTCAACCACGAAGCCGACCGACAGGATTAAGGCCATCATCGACAGGTTGTCGAGGCTGTAATTCATCATGTACATCACGGCGAAGGTGCCGACGATGGAGAACGGCAGCGCAAGGCTCGGGATGACGGTGGCAGAGACGTTACGGAGGAACAGGAAGATGACACCGATGACGAGCGCGAGGGTCAGCAGCATGGTGAACTGAACGTCGACGTACGACTCTCGAATCGTGTTCGAGCGGTCATACAAGATGTCCATGTGCACCGACG
Organism: Bryobacterales bacterium; assembly: GCA_947467395.1. GTDB lineage: Bacteria > Acidobacteriota > Terriglobia > Bryobacterales > Bryobacteraceae > Palsa-187. Next base: position 11,984 of record CANIIC010000082.1, on the reverse strand, counting down.
GAGGCAGTTCGTTGGCGAAGACCGGTAGCAGGTTCTTCACGGAGTCAGTGACAGCGATGGTGTTGGTGCCGGGCTGGCGCTGAATCGCGAGCACGATGGCGCGCTGGTCGCCGTCCTTGGTATAGAACCACGACGCGGTCTTGTCGTCTTCGACGCTATCCACCAACTCACCCAGTTCTTCGAGGCGCACGGGGATGCCGTTGCGGTAGGCGACCACCAGCGACTTGTACTGATCAGCGCTGGTCAGCTGACCGGAGGTCTGGAGAGCGAAGGAGCGCTGCGGACCAGTGATCTGGCCAGTGGGCAGGTTGACGTTCCAGGCGCGCAGCGCGTTTTCGACTTCGTTGATGCCAATGTTGTGAGAGGCCAGCGAGTGCGGATCCAACTGCACGTGTACTGCGTACTTCTGCGCGCCGAGCACCTGCACCTGCGCGACGCCGTTGACCATGGACAAGCGCTGCGCGATACGGGTTTCGGCGAACTCATCGAGGGTCCACAGGGGAACCTGCTCGGAAGTCAGAGCCAGGTAAATGATGGGCTGGTCGGCCGGATTCACCTTGGCGAAGGTCGGGGGCGTCGGCATGCCCTGCGGCAGCTGGCGTGAGGCCTGGGTGATGGCGGCCTGCACGTCGATCGCAGCGCCGTCCATGCTGCGGTCGAGATCGAATTCGAGCGTGATCTGCGTGGCGCCGAGCGAGTTGATGGACGTCATCGACTCAATGCCGGCGATGGTGGAGAACTGGTTTTCGAGCGGCGTGGCAACCGAGGCGGCCATCGTATCGGGGCTGGCGCCGGGCAATTGCGCTGTGACTTGCAGCGTCGGGAAATCGACGTTGGGCAGATCGCTGACGGCGAGCTTGTTATAGGCCACGCTTCCGAAAAGCGCGATCGCACCCATCAGCAAGCTGGTTGCGATGGGGCGTTGAATGAATGGCTGCGAAAGGTTCATGCGGCTCGGGAAATGTTAGTCGCCAAACCCGGCGGCGGGTTGCGGCGTAGTCATGAGGGCTGGCTTCTTGCGGCGCGCCTGGAACTTCGCCATGTAAGTGTAGACCACAGGAGTCAAATACAGCGTCATGATCTGAGACACGATCAGGCCGCCCATCACGGTGAGACCCAGCGGCCGGCGAGCTTCCCCGCCCGGGCCGGAGCCGAGGGCGATGGGGATCGCACCCAATACGGCGGCGACCGTGGTCATCATGATAGGACGGAAGCGGATCAAACAGCCGCGATAGATGGCATCGCTGGGCGTCGCCGCACCGGCCAGTTCTTCGGCCAGCGCGAAATCGATCTGCATGATGGCGTTTTTCTTCACGATGCCGACCAGAATGATCAGGCCGACGAAGCTGTAGATGTTCAGCTCATTGCCAGTGAGGTAGAGCGTGAGCAGCGCGCCGAGGCAGGCCGACGGCAGACCCGAAAGAATCGTGATCGGGTGGATGTAGCTCTCGTAGAGCACTCCCAACACGATGTAGACCACCAGTACGGCGATCATGAACAATAGACTCAAGTCAGACAGCGAATCCTGGAAGGCGGCGGCATTGCCCGAGAAGTTCGCGGACACCGTGCCCGGCAGAACTTCTTTGGCCTTGGCCCGCAGTTTGTCGACAACGTCACCCAGCGCGATGCCAGGGCGCAGATTGAAGCTGATCGTCACGGCCGGCAACTGGCCGGAGTGCGCGATGCTCTGGGGGCCGACGGCTTCCTTCACCTTGGCGAGCGAATCGAGGGGCACCAGCTTGCCGTCGTTGGTCTTGAAGTAGATCTTCGAAAGGTAGTCGGAGAAGGCTTGATACTTCTTCTTCACTTCCATGACCACGCGGTACTGCGTTTTCGGGGAGTAGATCATGGAGACGTTGCGCGGGCCGTAGGCTCCGTACAATGCGTTCGAGATGTCGGACGGATTCAGACCGTAGAGCGCGGCGCGTTCGCGATCGATATCGATGTGGATCTGCGGGCTGCGGAATTCGAGGTCGCTGTTGACGTCCATGATCTCCGGCTCGTCATCCAAGGCTTCCTGTAGCTTGCGGGCGCTAGCGTAGAGTTCTTCGGTATCGGGACCCTGCAGCGTCAGGTCATAGTTACTGCGTGAATTGAAGCCGCCGCCCCCGATGCGGATGGGCGGCTGGATGTTGATGTTCACGTTGACGCCGGCTAGCCGGGCGAACTTGGGACGCAAACGGTTGGCGATCTCCTGCGCGGTCGACTTGCGCGGCACCTTCAACATGGTGAAGAAGCGCGCATTGTTGGAGTTGCCGGCGTTCGTCATGAACGTTTCGACGTCGGGATCCTGCTTGACGATGTCCGCGACCTTCTGCGCGTACTCGGTCATTTTGAAGAAGCTGGTGCCTTGGGCGGCTTGCAGGTTGATCTGCATCTGATCGTTGTCGCCGTTGGGGATGAAGCCCTTGGGGACCAGAGTGTAGAGGTAAGCGGTAGCGCCCATGACGCCGAAGAACACGACCATCATGGCCATGCGATGGCGGAGAACGCCGCGCAGGCTCCAGTCATAGGCGCGGAGCAAGGCTTGGAAGCCGCGGTCGGTGAAGCGATAGAACCAGTTCTGTTCAGCTTCACGTCCGCGCAGCAGCTTGCTGGCGAGCATCGGAGACAGCGTGATCGAGACCAGGCCGGACACCAGAATCGCGACGCAGATGGTTACTGCGAATTCGCGGAAAATACGGCCCAGCATACCGCTCATGAACAGGATCGGGATGAAGACGGCGGCCAGCGAGACGGTCATCGACAGAATCGTGAAGCCGATCTCTTTCGAGCCCTTGTAGGCGGCCTGCATCGGCGACATGCCCGCTTCGATATGACGCACGATATTCTCGAGCATCACGATGGCATCGTCGACGACAAAGCAGATCGATAGAATCAAGGCCATCATCGACAGCGTGTTCAGGCTGAAGCCCAGAAGCTTCATCACGGCGATGGTGCCGAGGATGGAGAACGGCAGCGCCATGGCCGGAATCAGAGTCGCGCGGCCGCTGCGCAGGAAGATGAAGATGACGGCGACCACCAGCAGGCCAGTGACGCCCATGGTCGTCTGAATGTCGCGGAAGGAAGCGCGGATGGCGGAGGATCGATCACCGCGCGTGGTCAGATCGACAGACGGCGGCAACTGAGCCTTAAAGGTGGGCAGCAGAGCCTTGACGGCGTCAGCCACTTCAATGGTGTTCGCGCCCGGCTGCTTCATCACCTGCATCTGCACCGCGCGCTGCATCTTGCCGTCAGAGTACATCCAGGCGGCGTTCATGTCGTTTTCGACGCTATTGACCACGTCGGCGACTTCGTTCAAGCGCACGGGCGAGCCGTTGCGCCAGGCGATGATCAGATTGCCGAAACCTTCAGCGTCGTGCAATTCCCCGTTTAGCTTCAGCGTGTAGGCCTGACGCGGACCGTACATCGTACCCGTCGGCGAATTCGGATTCCAGTTATTGATAGCGCTGTTGACTTCGTTGATGCCGATCTTCTTGGCCACCAGCGCGTCAGGATCAAGTTGCACGCGCACTGCGTATTTGGCCGCGCCCTGAACCTGCACCTGGGCAACACCGCTGACCATGGAGATGCGAGGAGCGATGACAGTTTCGGCGAAATCGGCCAGGTCCGCCATGGCGACCGTGTCCGAAATCAGCGTCATGTAAAAGATGGCTTGGTCTCCGGGGTTCTGTTTTTTGAACGACGGTGGCGAGGTCATACCGGAAGGTAGCAGCGGCATCGCTTCGGCTATGGCGGTCTGCACGTCAACAGAGGCTCCGTCCACATCGCGACTGATGTCGAACTGGAGGGTGATTTGCGTCTGCCCGCTGGAACTCTGCGAGCGCATGGAGTCGACGCCGGCGATGGTGGTGAACTGGCGCTCGAGCACGGTTGCCACCGAGGACGCCATGGTGCCGGGGTCCGCGCCGGGCAGGTTGGCCTGCACCTGGATCGTCGGCATTTCGACGTCGGGCATGTCGCTGACCGGCAGCGTTTGATAGGCCACGATGCCGAACAGCGCGAGCGCGGCCATCAGCAAGCTGGTGGCGATGGGCCGGCGAATGAAGACTTCCGAGAAGTTCACTGCGGTGTTTCCTCCGTCGATTCCTAGACGCCGACTTTTTTACACGCCATCGGGGGCTCCACGCTTACCCTTGAAACCGCCCTTGCCTTTGCCCTTAAACTCACCGTCGCCGCCCTTGCCTTTGGCGTCATCGGGAGCCGCATCGCCGCCCTTGCCTTCGCCACGGCCCTGCCCGCCACGACCGCCGCCGGTCTGAATGGTGGAACCAGGCTGCAAGCGCAACTGACCTTCGGTGACCACCGTTTCGCCGGCCTTCAAGCCTTCGTCGATGACCATGTCCAAGTCGATTCGCGGGCCGACCTTCACCGGCCGGAACTGAACTTTGTTATCGTCGCCGACCACGTAGACGAAGGTTCCGTCCTGACCGGTCTGCACGGCTTGGTTCGGAACGGTCACTGCGTTCTGGCGGGTGGTTAACTGCAGCGTCACGTTGACGAACTGACCGGGCCACAGAGTATGGCCGCTGTTCTTGAAGGTGCCCTTCAGCCGAATGGTGCCGGTGCTGGTGTCGACCCCGTTGTCGATGAAGCTGAGCTCACCGCGTTCGGGGTTGCCGCTGCCGTCCTGGGCCTGCGCGACCACGGGCAGCTTGCCGCCCTGGTCGTAATACTTCTTAATCTCATTCAGCCGGCCCTCGGGCACGGCGAAGGTGACGTAGATGGGTTCCACCTGGTAGATCTGCGCGAGTTCGGTCTGGTTGGCGGTCACCAAGTTACCGAGCTTCGTCGTGACGTTACCGGTACGGCCGTCGATGGGCGCCGTGATGGAGGTGTAGCTCTTCTGCAGACGAATGTTGTTGATGGCGGCCTGATCGGCGGAGATCTGGGCGCGGGCGCTCTGGATGGCAGCCCGATCGGCGTTCATTGCCTGGCCCAGCGCATCGGCGTTGGCGCGAGTCTGCTGGCCCTGATCCTTGGAGAAGATGCCGTCCTGGACCAGCTGGGCGTAACGATCGGCCACGCCGCGAGAGTAGTTCTCCTGGGCGGAATCGCGAGCAAGGTTGGCTTCGGCCTGCGCCAACTGCGCGGTGCTGCGGGCGAGATTCGCTTCGGCTTGGGCCAACTGCCCGTCGATCTGGCGGGTGTCGATGGTGAACAGCGGATCGCCCTTGCGCACGAAGTCGCCATCCTTCAGCATCACGTTGGTGAGCTGGCCGCTCACTTGAGCGCGGATGCTGACCGTCGAGTATGCTTCCACGTTGCCAACCACCTGAACTTCGATGGGAACGTTCTTCAGCGCGGCGGCAGCGGTCACAACAGGGACAGCCCCGCCCCCCTTACCCTTCCCTTTGAATTTCGCTTTGGCGTCAGGGGCATCGGATCCAGATTGCCCACAGCTCATCAAGGCAAGCGTGATTCCCAACAAAGACAATGACTTAAAGACACTTCGGATGGTCATAGGCGGTTTTGTGCACTCCAAAGTATACGCCCCAACGAACTTCCAGGGAATCCCCGGCGCAGGCTACATTACTTCCCTGTTAGAGGTGGCGAGGGAAAAGTAGATTTAGGTTACCCGGGAATCTATGCAATTCGGGCAGAGCGCGTGTAAAACTGGTCGAAGGTGAACATCTTGAAGGAAACATCCCGGTCGACCTCCATGCCGGTGATTGTGGCAATTGACGGACCCGGTGGGTCGGGCAAAAGCACGGTGGCGCGCGCGGTAGCGCAGCGGCTGGGCTACACATACATTGATACCGGCGCCATGTATCGGTCGGTGGCGCACTGGGCGATGGAACTGGGCATGGATCTGGAAGACATGCACCGGATGGAGCAACTGGCGCGCGAAACGCACATTGAGTTCGTCGAAGGCCGGGTGCTGCGCAACGGCGTGGACGTGTCGACCGAAATTCGCCAGCCAGTGGTGAGCGATGCGGCGTCTAAGATCGCCGCCTACCCGGGCGTGCGGCGGGCGATGCGTGAAGAGCAGCGGCGGATCGGCGCAGCGGGACCGGCCGTGATGGAAGGGCGCGATATCGGGACCGTGGTGTTTCCTGAGGCTCGGGTGAAGGTGTTCCTGGACGCCAGTGCCGAGATTCGGGCGCAGCGGCGGGCGGCCGAACTCGGCGCTCCGGTGGAACAGGTGGCCAAGGACCTGGCGGGTCGCGACACGCGGGATCGCACGCGGGCCGAAGCTCCGTTGATGCAGGCGCCCGATGCCGAGTATGTGGACACCTCCGGCTTGTCGGCGACCGACGTCGAAGAGGCCGTTTTGAAGATCGTGCGCAAGCGAACCTCCAATTAAGAACAGGAATTTCCAGTGGCAGATTTGTTGGTCATGAAGTTTGGCGGCACGAGCATGGGCTCGGCCGAACGCATCCAGATTGCGGCGAAGTTGAGCGCGGAGCAGCACGCGAAGCGCCCCGTGGCAATCGTGGTTTCGGCGATGTCGAAGGTCACGGACCTTTTGCTGAACACGCTGAGCAAGGCCGAAGAGGGCGACGCCACAACGGTCGAAGCGAACCTGGAAGCGCTGAAAACGCGTCACATCGAATGTGCCCGCGAACTGCTACCGGCGGATCGGCATGAAGCGGCCATCCAGGGCATCGAACGGTTGGTGGGCGAATTCAGCCGCATCGCGCACGGCATGTTGCTGCTACGCGAGCGGCCGCCACGATCGGTGGATGAAGCTATCGCGATCGGCGAACAACTGAGCGCATTCTTGATCGCCGAGTACATGAACTCGACGAGCGTGGCGGCGGAAGCGGTGAACGCGGCTCGCGTGATTGCCACGGACGCGGTGTTCGGCAACGCAACGCCGATCATGGAGGCGACGCGCGAACGCTCAGCCGGTGTGCTGAAGCCGTTGTTGGACAAGCGGGTGCTACCCGTGGTGACCGGCTTCAACGCGTCGACACTGGATGGCAAGCCGACGACTCTGGGTCGCGGAGGATCGGACTTTTCAGCATCGATTTTGGCCGCGGCATTGGATGCTGCGGAGCTGTGGATCTGGACCGATGTGGACGGCATCATGAGCGCCGATCCTCGCGTGGCGAAGAACGCTCGCGTGCTGCCGGAAGTGACATATGCCGAAGCCGCCGAGCTCGCCTTCGCCGGTGCGAAGGTGCTGCATCCGCGCACGCTGGCTCCGCTGGCGGAACGCCAGATTCCGGTGTGGAGCAAGAACAGCTTCCGTCCGGAAGTAGCCGGGACGCGCATTGTTCCAAAGATCGCAGAAGGGCACGGCCCGCGCGCAGTGACGTCGATGACGAACATCGCGATGGTGTCGATTGAGCCGGCCAACACGGCGATCTCCGGCACGATGGTGATGGCTGAGGCGATCGAAGCGCTCTCACGCGCAGGCGTTGAGGTGCCGCTGATCACCAGTTCCAGCTACACGCAGAGCTTCTGTTTCCTGGTCCGGCAAGCCGAACTGGAACGCGCACAGCAGTTCCTGGAAGAACGTCTGTCCCTGGAATTGGCGCACGGCTACCTGAAGCCGATCTCGATCGATAAAGAAGTCGGACTGGTCGCGGTGGTGGGCGAAGGCATGCGCGGGACTCCCGGCTTGGCGGGGCGGATCTTCATGGCGGTATCGCGCCAGGGGATCAATATCGTCTCGATGGCGCAGGGTTCCAGCGAACTGACCATCGCCATGGTGGTGCATCGCAAAGATCTGGAGCAGGCAGTGCGATCCATTCACGACGAATGCGGCATGGGACAACCCGCCTAGTTCCAGCATTTATCGAAACAGGCACTTGCACCGATGCGGCGTTCCAGCGCAATAATAGAAGGCAAGTGGGAACCTCGCTGACACCTCGTAGCCAGGAAGTGCTGCACGAAATCGTCGAAGCTTATATTGCCACGGGTGAACCTGTGGCTTCTCGCACGATTGCGCGCAGCCGTGCCGACCACTTGAGCCCCGCATCCATCCGCAACGTGATGGCGGATCTGGATGAAGAAGGCTACCTTTCTCAGCCGCATACATCGGCCGGCCGTGTGCCAACCGAGAAGGCGATCCGCAGTTATGTGGAATCGCTGGGCATGCGGCGCCTGATGACCGCGGAAATCGACCGGTTGCGTTTTGAACTGGGCCGCCTGGATTCGGTGGAGCAGCGCATCGAGTACACCTCGCGCATGTTGACCGAGCGGACGCGCGGCGTTGGCATTGCTGCTGCGATCCCCCGTCTGAATCCCGCGCTGGAACATTTGGAACTGGTCGCGTTGCCCGACAATCGGGTGCTGATGGTGGTGATGACGCGCGGCGGACAGGTGAGCAACCGCGTGGTGACGCTGGATCAACCGGTGAGCCCCGATGATCTTGCGTCGATCAAGAATTACGTCAATCGCAACTTCGAAGGTTGGGACCTGTCGGAAGTGCGGCGCGAACTCGCGATCCGCCTGACGCAGGCCGCGACCACGTATGACGCCGTGCTGAGCAAGCTGACGGTGCTGTATTCGAAGGGCATGCTAGATCTGAACACCGGCACCGAAGTCCACATGGACGGGGCCAGCAACCTGGTGGTGTTGGATCTGCACCTGACCAAGGAAAAACTTCGCGAGTTGTTCCGCGCGCTGGAAGAAAAGAAGCGCGTGCTGGAACTGCTCGACCGGTTCCTCGAACAGCCTGCGGGCGAAGTCGGCGTCCACGTGGGACTGGCCGAGATTCACCCGTCGATGCGCGAGTTGAGCTTGATCGGCTTGCCGGTGAAGCTGGACGGTGGTTTGTCCGCAGTCATCGCTGTGCTGGGCCCCATCCGCATGGACTACGCGCGGGTGATGTCGACGGTGCGGCACATTGGCCAGGCGTTCTTAAACTCGTAACCAAGGAGCTTCCGTGCTCAAGTTATTGCTCACTGCTTGTTTCCTGCTTTCGGTAGCCCTGCAGGCCCAGATCCCGACCAACACAACGCGCGTCGCGCAGGGCAGCCTGAACGGGCAAGTTGTCAGCAAAGTTGCTCCGGTGTACCCCATTGATGCGAAGGTCGCTCACGTGGAAGGCATCGTCAAGCTGGACGTCCTGATCGGGACCGACGGGCACGTGCAAGGCATGAAGTTGCTGGAAGGCCCCACACCCTTGGTGCAAGCCGCGATGGATGCCGTAAGCAAGTGGGTCTACAAGCCGGTCCTGCTCAACGGTCAGCCGACCACTATCGTCACGCAGATCGACATCAACTTCACGCTGCAGCAGTAGCCGCCTAAGGTGGCATAATGTGAAGTTCGTACATGTCTAAAATCACCTACGTTTCCTCTAAAGGCGTGTCCCAGACTGTGGACGTGCTCGACGGCGACTCCATCATGGAAGGCGCTGTTCAGAACAATATCGACGGCATCGTCGGTGCGTGCGGCGGTTGCCTGCAATGCGCGACTTGCCATGTCTACGTCGACGAGGCGTTCCTGCCGAAGTTCGATGAGATCGAGCCGGAAGAAGAAGTAATGCTGGCTTCGACCGCGGCCGAGCGCCGTCCGAACAGCCGCTTGAGCTGCCAGTTGCGCGTGCGTCCGGAATTTGCCGGCTGCATCGTCACGATGCCGGACTCGCAATAACGCAGTGAGTGTACTGATCATCGGCGGCGGCCAAGGCGGCTACCAGACCGCATTTTCGCTGCGCGCCGAAGGTTACGGCGGCTCCATCACCATCGTCGGGGAGGAGCCGCATCTTCCCTACCAACGCCCTCCGCTTTCGAAGGGCCTGCTCCTCGGCAAACAACAAGAGCGGCACGTGTTCCTGCGCGTCGCCGAATTCTACGAGAAGCAGAACATCCGGCTGATCTCCGGCACGCACGTGCAATCGCTCCGCGAAACGCCGGTCTCCTATGAGTGGCTGGTGCTGGCGACAGGTGCGCGCAATCGTCACTTGACGTGCCCGGGCGCCGAACATGCCTTGTATCTGCGCACGCTGGACGAATCGCAGGCAGTGAAACAGCGTTTGGAGGCGGCCGCGAGCGTCGTTGTAATCGGCGGCGGATTCGTGGGACTGGAGATTGCAGCCGCGGCTCGCATGTTGGGCAAGGACGCGACGGTGATCGAAGCCCAGCCGCGCTTGATGGCGCGCGTGGCGGCTCCGGAAGTATCCCAGTATTTCCGCGAACAGCATGAAGCTCGCGGCGTGCGCGTGTTGCTGAACTCCTTTGTCGAACGGCTGGAACCGAACGCGGTCATCCTGCGCGATGAAACCAGCGTGCAGGCCGACCTGATCATTGCCGGCATCGGCGTCGTGCCGAACGACGAACTCGCGCGCGAGGCAGGGCTCGCGGTGGGCAACGGAATCTCAGTCGATGAGTTTCTCCGCACCAGCAATCCACACATCTTCGCGATCGGCGATTGCGCCGAGTATCCCAGCCGCTACGCCGATGGCCGCGTGCGCTTGGAATCGGTGCAGAACGCGGTGGATCAGGCAACGTGCGTTGCGAAGGCGATCTGCGGCAAGCCCGAACCGTATACGGCCGCTCCGTGGTTTTGGAGCAATCAGTTCGACATCCAGTTGCAGACAGCCGGCCTCGCGATCGGCTTCGATCAGACGATTCTGCGCGGCGATCCTACGTCGAATAAATTCTCCGTCTTTTATTATCGCGAAGGCATCCTCAAGGCAGTGGATTCCATCAATCAAGCCGCCGAACACATGACCGCGCGCAAGCTGATCGCGGCGAAGGCCAACGTCGCGCCGGATCAAGCCGCCGATGCCGGGTTCGATCTCAAATCCGCGCTCCTCTAACGCGTTACTCTAACGAAGATGCGCATCTGGACCGCCTGTGTGGTGATGATGGTATGTTCGTGGCTGTCCTACGTGGACCGCCAGATTCTCGCCGTGCTTTCGCCCACGATTCTCACCGACACCGGCATGAGCGCGCAGAGTTACGCGACCGTCGTCAGCTTCTTCTCCTTCGCCTACATGCTGGCGAATCCGCTGTGGGGCTCGTTGCTGGATTACTTCGGACTGCGCGTCGGCATGTTGGTCGCGGTGGGATTGTGGACCGTCGCCAGCACGTCGCATGCGTTCATGGGCGGCTTCCTGGGGTTTGCCGTAGCGCGCACTTTGTTGGGTTTCGGCGAAGGCGCGACGTTCCCGGGCGGGTTTCGCACCGCGCTCGATTCCCTCCCCCCGGAAAAACAAGCACGCGGCATCGCGATCTCCTATAGCGGCGGCTCGCTGGGTGCGATCGTCACACCGCTGATCGTGGTGCCGATCGCGAACGCGTATGGCTGGCGGTCGGCATTCTTCGTCACCGGTGTCTTGGGCGTGGTGTGGCTCGCGCTGTGGTGGTTCACCGCTCGCCCGCCCTATTTGCCGGTGCCTTCGCGCAAGCCCGAGAAGATTTCTTGGCCGAACCTGTTTGAACGGCGCTTCTGGGCGGTGGTCGCCGCCTACGCGGTGGGCGCGTTCGCCTTGGGACCCATCTTGTATCTGGCGCCGCTGTATTTGAATCGACAACTGGGAGTCACCCAGGCCCAACTCGGCACGCTATTGTGGGTGCCGCCGTTGGGATGGGAGGTCGGGTACTTCTTCTGGGGCTGGATCCTCGATCGCTCGCCGCACATCAAAACGAATCCGTTACGCGCCTATATGATGCTTACGGTGCTGGGATTCCCACTCGCGGCAGTCACGATGACGGCATCGCCGATCCTCGCGGTGGTGTTCTTCTTCTGGGCGATGTTCGTAGCGTCCGGCTTTGTGGTGATCGGTCTGCGTTCCGGCGCGGCGACGTATGCGGAGAATCAGGCCTCGATGGTGGCGGGCATCGCCGCTGGATCGTGGTCCGCTCTGGTCGCGATCCTGCTGCCGGTGCTGGGCGAATGGTTCGATCAGAAGCAGTACAGCATGACCTTCGTGGTCGTCAGCTTGATGCCGATTCTAGGGACCTTCGCGTGGTGGCTGCTGCAACAGCCTCGCGCGCTAAAATTGCGACAGTGAGTATCGCAGCACAGACATCGCCCGGCGTCGCGCTGCGGCTCGGAGGAGTTCGACGGGCGTTCCCAAACGG
>CANIIC010000081.1 GCA_947467395.1 Bryobacterales bacterium | reverse complement strand
TTTGAGTTGCCCGCCACAACAGCAGATTCACCACCGCCGAGGAAGAGTTGCACCGAGGCTTTTGGAATGGGCGCCCCTGTTGGGTCCAAGACTGTTCCAGAAAGCCGTCCAGCCACCTGCCCGTAGAGGCCGGCGGCCCCTAGAATGGCAAAGCCGACAAGTTTGACCAACTTTGATCTCAAGTTTACCGTCATACTTTTTAGGAATGCGATCGCAACGGCCATCGCGCGTTAAATTAATAACTTAACGGTTACCAAGCCAGTCCCCTCACACAGCCGGATCACCCCGGAAACACGCAATTCATTGTGACCTCGCCCCGGCTGTGACATCCTATACGTAGGTATGTTTCAATCCGAGCAGTTCCGTGTAAACGTAGGCCTTGCCGAAATGTTGAAGGGCGGCGTCATTATGGACGTCACCACCGCCGAGCAGGCCAGAATCGCTGAGGCCGCCGGGGCCTGCGCCGTCATGGCGCTCGAACGTGTCCCGTCCGACATCCGCAAAGAGGGTGGAGTGGCCCGCATGGCCAACATCCGCATCATTGAAGAGATCCAGAAGGTGGCCAGCATCCCCGTGATGGCAAAAGCCCGCATCGGCCACTTCACCGAAGCCCGCGTGCTCGAAGCCCTCGGCGTCGATTTCATCGACGAAAGCGAAGTGCTGACCCCGGCCGACGAAGAACACCACATCAATAAGAAGGACTTCAAAGTCCCCTTCGTCTGCGGAGCCCGCAACCTGGGCGAAGCCCTGCGCCGCATCGCCGAAGGTGCCGCGATGATCCGCACCAAGGGTGAAGCCGGTTCCGGCAACATCGTCGAAGCCGTTCGCCACATCCGCACCATCGTCAAGGAAATGAAGCAGCTGACGGTGCTCGGCAAGGAAGAGCTGGTCCGCGAAGCCAAGAACCTCCAGGCCCCGCTCGAACTGGTCGAATGGGTTGCGCTGCACGGAAAGTTGCCCGTCCCGAACTTCTCCGCCGGCGGCATTGCGACTCCGGCCGACGCCGCGCTCGTCATGCAGTTGGGTGCCGAAGCCGTATTCGTCGGCAGCGGTATCTTCAAGAGCGAGAGCCCTGAGAAAACCGCCAAAGCCGTCGTCAAAGCCGCGACCTACTTCAAGGATGCCGAAAAGGTCCTCGAAGCCAGCCGCGACCTCGGCGAACCCATGCGCGGTCTCGATATCGCGTCCATCCCCGAAGCTGAAAAACTCCAGACCCGCGGCTGGTAATTCATGAAAACCGTCGGAGTCCTCGCCCTTCAGGGCGACTTCGAAGCTCATCGTAGGGCGATTGAGGACGAAGGCGGGCGCGCTGTCGAAGTGCGCTCCGCCTCCGAACTCGACGCCTGCGATGGACTCATTGTTCCCGGTGGCGAAAGCACCACCATGCTCAAGCTGCTCGAGATCGAACAGCTCACCGAACCCCTGCGCGCCTTCGCCGCGAAGAAACCCGTCTTCGGCACCTGCGCCGGAGCGATCCTGCTCGCGCAACACGTCACCCATCCCGAACAGTCCAGCCTCCAGCTCATGGACATCGACGTCGAACGCAACGCGTACGGCCGCCAGATCAACAGCTGCATCGCGCACATCGATACGGCCGAAGGCGAAGTTGAAGCCGTCTTCATCCGAGCTCCGAAAATCCGACGCGTCGGCCCCACCGGCCGCGTGCTCGCCACCTTCGGCAAAGATCCTGTGTGGGTCATGGATGGCCGCCACATGGTGACCACCTTCCACCCCGAACTCTCCGCCGGATCGCGCGTCCATCGCCGCTTCTTGCAGTCTCTTTAAGCCGGAATCTTCCGATTCACACCCGCTCCCACTGTCCCGATGAGCCTTAGCGAGGCTTATGGTCGCAGAAACAGCAGTTCCCCTTGCGGGCGTCTTGCGCGCGCACAAAGAATGGCTTGAGAATCCGGCGTTCGGCAAGCGTGCGGATCTGAGCGGGCTCACATTCAATGAAATCCGCCTCAGCGGCGAAAATCTGCAAAAGGCGCTGCTCTCCGGCGTCACCATGCTCGATGCCGATCTTTCCGACGCGGACTTTAGCGGAGCAAACCTCGATCGTGCCGATCTGCAGCGCTCCAACCTCGCCGGAGCGAACCTCACGGGCACCGATCTCGCCAACGCGCACTTCACTGGAGGATGGATGGCCGGGGCAGTCCTGGCCGAAGCCAAAGCATCCTTCTCGAACTTCCGCCGCGCGGTGCTCAAGGGCGCCAAGCTACAGGACTTCGCCGCCACCGACAGCAACTTTCAAGAAGCCTCCCTGGTGGACGCTCTCCTGCACCAGTCGCGATTCTATGAAGTCAATTTCACCGACACCGACCTCACCGGCGCCCAGTTCTATCATGCGCGACTGCAACATGCCAAGTTCAACGGAGCCGTGCTGCTGAACGTGAACTTCAGCGGCAGCAAGATCGATCACTGTACGTTCCCCGCCTCGAAAATCAACGACGCCAAATTCACGCGCGCAGAGATGACACAGTGCATCTTCCGCAACGCCGATCTCACCAATTGCGATTTCCGGGAAGTTCGCATGCGCGGCGGCGATTTCTGTCGCGCCATCCTCACCGGTGCCCGCTTCGGCAAGGCGCAGCTCCGCACGGCGGACTTTCGAGGAGCGAACCTGCTAGGGGCGAGAGAGATGCTGCCGGAGCATCTGCTACTGTCGTTGACCGATCACACCACTATCCTGCCCAACGGCAAGCGTGGTCCGTATATGAAGAATTCCGGCGCGGAGAAGCCCGTCCAGATCTAGCTACTTCAGAATGCGCTTCTGCACGCCTGCAGGAGCGACGAAATCGAACGCGCTATCGGGCAACGCAGGATTCACTTTCGCGTCGGTGTAGGTCCACAGATTGTAGTCGCCGTTTGGCTCCGTCACCTTCACCTGCACGCCGTAGCTCTGACCAACCGGAACCCACATCTCCACCTTGGCCGCATACTCCCGAGCTTTCTTGTCCTTCGGAACCATCTCCAGCCGCGTGGTCTTCACTCCGCCCACCGCCTCTTCGGTTCCACCGCTCAAGTCGTACGCCTTGCGAAGTTCCACGCCCGTCGCACCGAACACCATCAGCAGGTATTGGTCAGCAGCCTTCGATAACTTCGAAACCTGCACGACCTCAATCATGTTCGCCTTGGGCAGGTACTTCTCCCAGTTATCGCCGGCGAAGTGCCACGTAAACTGATTCGGCTTCTCCACATCCTGGCGGCCCATCACCCGGCCCTTGACGCGACGCAGCGCGACCGAGCCGCTCTGCTCATACAGGTCGTTGATCGACTTGGTGAACTCCACCCACTTCACCTTCGCCGCGAACGAATTCGACGTCTTCGCAGACGCATCCATGCGGGTCAGGATCGTATCGATGGATTCAGCCGAGCACGCGAGTGCCACAGTCATTGCAAGAACCAGAAAGCGCATTGGGGGCCTCCTACTGGCCGGTGAACGCCATGTAGCCGGTCAACGAACCTTCGTCAAACACAGCTTCCACATTCTTTACGACGGCTGTGGTCTTAAAACGTTTCTGCACCAAAGCAGTTGCCGTGCTAGCACGCCGCTCAGTGGGGATGCTGTCCAGCAGTCCAGGCTCTAGCAAAAACCCTTGGTTCGCGGGCAACATCACGATGCTCGCCGCCTTGGGCTTGTCCTGGAAGATATCGGTTGGCGTGAGGAAGATGAACGCCAGAATCGCCGCCACGACGACGTCGTACTGCCAGCTGGCGCGTTTGAAGTCCCAAAAAATCAGGCGTCCGAGGCCATTCATCCCCTACAGTGTAGCAGGGCGCTATTTGTTCCGGACCAGCGCCAGGAACTCATCGCGCGTGTCCTTGCGCGACCGGAAATTACCCAGCATGGTGCTGGTCACCGTGCTCGAGTGTTGCTTTTCGACGCCGCGCATCATCATGCAGAAATGGCTGGCTTCCACCAGCACGCCCACGCCCCGCGGCGAAATCACGTTGGCCACAGCTTCGGCGATCTGCTGCGTCATGCGCTCCTGCAACTGCAGCCGCCGCGCGAACATGTTCACGATGCGCGGAATCTTGCTCAGGCCGATCACCTTGTCCTTGGGCAGATACGCCACGTGCACCTTGCCGAAGAACGGCAGCAGATGATGCTCGCACATGCTGAAGAACTCGATGTCCTTCACCACCACCATCTCATCGCACTTGCATTCGAACAGCGCGCGATTGACGATGTCTTCCAGATTCGTTTCATAGCCGCTGGTCAGGAACTTCATCGCCTTCTCATACCGCTCTGGCGTCCGCAGCAAACCCTCACGGCTGGGATTCTCACCCAGCTTGGACAACATGTCGCGCATGTGCGCGGCCAACTCACCCTGACTCGAAGGAGGCATCACCTTCACCACGGCGCTACTTTTCCCACTCTTCATTTCCCTGCCTCCCAGACGAACGTGTTCCGGTCCGTTTCCGCAATGGTCACCCGCACCAGCTTTGCCGGCAGCGTCCACGCAGCTTTCAAGTAATCTCGAATTACCGTCGCCAGATTTTCGGTCGTCGGTACCGCCGACGCGAACTCCGCGACGTCCTTATTCAGAAACCGGTGATCTAATTTCTGAATCACGGCCTCCCGCACCAGCGTATCCAACGCAGCCCTGCGAGCCACCAGCCCGCTCACATCCGGCGGACCCTCCACCGTTACGTCGAGCACGTAATCATGCCCGTGCCCGTGCGGATTATTGCACTTCCCGTACAACTCGCGATTCTGCACCGGCGTTAACTCGACAGCGTCCAGACGATGCGCCGCGGAAAAGCGGAACCGGCTAGTGAGTTGCATCCGGACCTCCGTAATCCACGAAAAGATCCGATGCCTCAAAGACCCGAACGTTCTTCAACCGAGCATGCGGACGCCGCAACTTCGGATCCAGTCGCCGCCAAATCTCGATCGCGATGTTCTCCGTGGTCGGCACCACGTGATCGAACGGCGGCACTTCCAAATTCAGATGCCGGTGATCCATTGGCTCCACCACTTCGTTGTTGATAATGTCCTTCAGCTCTCTCAAATCGAACACCATGCCCGTCACCGGATCGGTCTCGCCTTCCAGAGTCACCTCGAAGAGGTAGTTGTGCCCATGCCCGTTCGGGTTGGCGTTGTTCCCATACACCGCTTCGTTCTGTTCACGGGTCCAGTCCGGACGCGCGCAGACATGCGAGGCGGAGAATTCAGCTTTTCGAGTCAGCAGCATTTTGAGGGAACGTTCACAGCCCTTTCACAGTCACTATGATGTTGGATGCAGCGGCGCTACCCGCAGATCCACTAAAATAATAGCGTGAAGACCACGACGGATCGGATTCTTGCAGGCCTGATGATCGCGATGGTGTGCGCGCTGGGCTGGGTAGTCTCTGGTTCGCTCGAAGAACCGATCACTAAAGTCGGCGACACTGCCCCCACATTCAGCGTCCGCACCGAAAACGGCAAAACGTTGACCCCCACCAGCTTCGGCGGCAAGCTCCTGGTCCTGAACTTCTGGGCCTCCTGGTGCGCCCCCTGCGTGCAGGAAGTCCCTTCGCTCGACCAGTTCCAGAAGGAATTCGGCCCCCAAGGTGTAATCGTCCTGGGCGTGAGCGTAGATAAAAACCCGGAACTCTATAACCGCTTCCGCGAACAGTTTAACGTCAGCTTCGAAACCTCGCGCGACCCCGAATGGGACCTCGCGGCCAAGTACGGCACCTTCCAGTTGCCCGAGACTTACATCATTGACCAGTCCGGCAAGGTGGTCCAAAAAGTGATTGCCGCCCAAAACTGGATGGACGCGAAGTTCCTCGAAAGCGTGAAGAAACTCCTGTGACCCGACGGCTCATCTTCGGCCTTCTCCTCGCGCTCGGCGCGACCGCCGCGGACAAAAAGAGCCTCCCCAATCAGGCCGGCAACTCCAAGCTGAGCCTCGACGCCACCGTCATCACCGATCGCAAACAAGTCACCGACCTGCTCGGCATCGACCTCGGCGAAGGCTACATTGTCGTCAAGATGAAGGCCACGCCCCAAACCCTGGAGCCGCTGCGCCTCTCCATTGATGACTTCACGCTGCTGTCCCGCAAGAACGGCGAAAAGAGCGGAGCTTTCTCCCCTACCGCCATCGCCGGATCCGCCGTGATGGTCGTCCAACCGACCTTCTCCGATCTCCGGATCTCCTCCACCGGCATGGGCATGCCGATCCCCGTCGGCGGTGCCGGCACGCGCACGCCTGTCCAGCGTCCCGGCATCGGCGGTGGTGGTGCCACCGAAAGCGGCACGGCCGAAGCCACCATCTCCCGCAGCAAAACAGAAGACCCGCGCCTCGCCGTCCTCGAATCCAAAGTCTTCCCCGAAGTCGAAACCAAAGCCACCGTCGAAGGCCTGCTCTACTTCAATCTCCAAACCAAGTCCAAACCTGAAAACGTCGGCCTCATCTACGCCGGTCCCGCCGGACGTCTCGTCATCGACTTCAAGTAGCTGCGACGATTTGTCGCATTCCCACCCGCTAACATCGCCCCTACACTAGAACTATGTCCCGAGCTTTGGCACTCACCCTCGCCACCACACTGTTCGCAGCCCTGACCTTTGCCCACGCCGTCGTCCAGCCACCGGAATCCACCACCGGGCAGACCCAACAATACACGCTACGGGTCCCCAACGAAAAACAAGTCCTCACCACCACCATCCAACTCGCGTTCCCTGCCGAACTCAACGTCCTCGCTGTCAACGAAAACGCCGCCTGGAAACTCTCCCTGACCCGCGACGCCTCCGGTAAGATTGTGAGCGCCACCTGGACCGGAGCCCTGGCCCCCAGTGCCGATGTCCAGTTCACCTTCTCCGCAACCAACCCCGCCAACCCGGCCACCGTCGAATGGAAAGTGATCCAGACCTTCCAGGACGGCTCCCGTTCTGAATGGACCGGACCCGAAGGCTCCCGCACCCCCGCTTCCCGCACCAGGATCATCGCACCCGTTAAGTAGCGCGAAGCCCCTCCAACAGGCGAAACTAGAAGCAAGTGTTTGCTTCTAAACAGGGGACCTGGCTCCTGCTCATCACCCTTTCTGTCGTGCTGTGTGCCCAGGACAACCCGCCGACCCCGACTCCATCTGAATCCGCTCCAGCCCAACCGGCTGACGATGACAATGCCGACTCGACTGACGATTCCGCACCCGTCGACCCCACCGTCGCCGCGCGCACGTCCCTCAATCTCCTCGGCCAGGTCAACACCGAAAAAGGTGAGAGCCGCCGCAACGAAAACGTCCAGATCACCCTCATCGATAACAACGCCACCAAGGAACTGAACAGCCGTCTCGGCACCACCACCACCATCGTTCAGGAGTTCCAAGCCGACCGCAATTTCTTCACTGCCGAAATCGGCAATGCGCCCAAAGGCGGCTTTGCCGTCACGCCCCAGAACGGCTCTGGCACCCATGGCACCCTATTCTGGACGCACCAGAATAGCCTCTTCACGGCGCGATCCTTCTTCCAGGTAGGCAAGGTCCAGCCCGCTCGCAGCAATCAGTACGGACTCACGCTCGGCTCGCGATTGTGGAAGAACGCATTCTCCAACATCTCTCTATCGCAGACCAAGAATCGCGGCCAAGTGAACGGCAATATCCTGATCCCCCTGCCATCGGAACGCACGCCGCTCACCAACGATCCGAAACTGCTGCCCATCATCCTGAAGTACATCGACGCCTTCCCCAACGTCGCGCCGAATCGTCCCGACATCGCAGCTCGCGCGCTGAACACCAACAGCCCGCAGTCCACCAATACCGACGCCCACAGCGGCCAGATCTCGCAGCAACTCACGTCGAAGGACACGCTCAGCCTGCGCTACGCCTTCACTGGTCAGCACGTCGAAGCCTTCCAGTTTGTGAAGGGCCAGAACCCGGACACCACCACGAAGTCCCACACCGCCGGCATTACCCTGCGCCGCGCATGGACGCCGCAAACTATCACCGATATCACCGGCGGCTTTGATCGCCAGACCACCAACCTCGCGGTCCCGAAAGGCGCCGTCGGACCCATCGCCGTCCAAGGCCTCACAGGTCTCGGCCCGCCCTTCGACACTCCTCGTTGGCGCGTACAGAATCGCTGGCGCGGCAGCTTCGGCTTGCAACAGCGCCGCGGCAATCACAACTGGATGGCCGGTCTCGCTGCCACGCGTCTTCAGTTCACCTCTGACGAACCGGAAGTCATCCGAGGCCTGGTCCAGTTCAACCCCGACTTCGGCCACGACGGCATCACCAACTTGCGCCTCGGTACGCCCTCGCGTTACCTCTTCTCCATCGGCACCGCTTATCGCGCCTTCCGTAACTGGGACATGCAGGGCTACATCGGAGACCGCTGGCAAGCCACCTCAAAACTCACCATCAACGCCGCACTGCGCTGGGAACCCATGACCCGCCCCTGGGACGCCACTGGCATGTCGAAACTGCCCTTCGATTCCGACTGGAACAACGTCGCTCCCGTGCTGGGCGCAGCCTATCGCTTGCCCGGCCGTTGGGGTGTCCTCCGCAGCGGCGGCGGCGTCTTCTTCGGACAGATCTTCCCCGTCACTTACGGCGTCGATCGATTCAACCGCCCCTACAACTCGCGCGTTTTAGTCCAGGCTCCGAATCTCTCCGACCCCTTGGCCGGCATCGGCACCGACCCGGCCACCGTCCGCAGCAGCGAGTTCAAACTTAGCCCCAATCTCGCCACACCGTACTCGTATCAATACAACTTCAGCTGGGAAGCCGACCTGTCCCGCAACTGGCACTTCACCGCCGGCTACGTGGGCAGCCGCACCCACAAGCTGTTCTATACCTACTTGCTGAACCGCGCCGTTCCTGTCCCGGGCATCCCCTTCACCACGGCCACCGTCTCAGACCGCCGCCCCGACAAGAACGCCTTCGAGATCCTGGACATGCACAACGGCTCGCGCGCCTACTACGACGCCGCCATCGCCACCATCACTACGCCGCGCTGGCATGGCCTCAATCTCACGGGTTCGTATTGGTTCAGTAAAGCGATTGACCTGGGCACCGACTACACCGCCACCGCCGTCGGCAACAACTCGCGCGAAGCCGCCGGACAATCCGGCGTAGATGCCCACAAAGACCAGAAGGGCCGCAGTGACTTTGATCAGCCGCACGCCGCGCTCGTGCAACTCGGCTATGACACAGGCCGCAACCTGGAACTGCCGCGCTGGCTCCGCGTGTTCACCCGCAATTGGAACGCGGCCTCAGTTGTCCTGATCAAGAGCGGCACGCCATTCACCATCACCGCTGGCTCCGACGGCCCCGGCTTCGGCAATGTCGACGGGCTCCAGGGGGATCGCGTCATGATCCTCGACCCCAGTATTCTGGGCCACATCATCGGCAACCCGGATTCGTCGCAGCAGTTGATGCCGCGCACTGCGTTCCGCTTCATGAACGCCCCGCTCGAAATGCAGGGCAACATCGGCCGTAACACGTTCCGCAAAGGCAAGATTGCGAACGTGAACGCATCTGTCCAACGCACTTTCAACGTGCGTGACTATCAGCTGACGTTCCGCGCGGAATCTGTGAACTTCTTCAACACCCCGCAGTTCGCCGGCCCCGGCGACCAGCTGGCATCCCCGAACTTCTCGCAGATCACCAACACACTGAACGACGGTCGGACCTTCCGCTTCACCCTCCGCGTCTCGTTCTAGACGAGGCGCGTTGGCTACGGCTGCGGAACGGCGATCACCGACGCCTTGATGATCTTGTCCATGCGCGGGAAATTACGCTCGATAAACGGAGCACCTTGCTCCTGTAACTGGCCTTGAATCGGCGGCTCGCCGTAGCCGGAGTACAACTGGTCCACCACTTCCATGCCTTCGACCACTTCGCCGAACACCGCGAACTTCAGTTGGTCCAGGTAGGCGTTTGCGTCTTTCTTGTTGATGAAGAACTGGGTCGAACGCGAATTCGGAGATCCGGACGCCGCCATCGCCACCGTTCCGCGAATGTTTGACGTCACCACGCGATCGTCGAACAACGTCTTCTCTCCCCACACCCGATTCACGCGCGGATCGGAGCTGATGCCCGTCTGCGCCATGAAGTCCAGCACGCGGAAGAAGTAGTTGTTGTTGTAGTAGCCCGCGCGCACCAAATTGTAGATCCGCTCCACCCCATTCGGAGCCCACGCCCGCACTACTCGAATATCGATATTGCCTTTGGTCGTTTCCAACCGCACCACGAAAATTGCCGGAGCCTTGGCCCTCATCGTATCCGGATTCAGTAGGTCTGGGGCCGGCTCACGCTTAGCCTTGGCCGCCGTCGCCGCCTTCGCGGCAGTGGCCTTCGGAGCAGCAGCTTTCGGCGCTGCAGCAGCCTTCGGAGCAGTAGCCGTCGGAGCAACGGCCTTCGGAGCCGCTTTCGTCTGCGCGGGCAGCATCGGGGCCAGCACCGCAACCATCGTCAACACCATCCACAAGCGCTTCATATTTTTATAAGTTTACCCACGACGCGATCGTTTTCATCCACTCGTATAGCGCCGTCTTCTGTCCCTCGCGGTTCTTCCACCAGCCGTCCGCGGAAAAGTGGGTGTCGGGCGCAGCCACCATCGTGATCTCCAGATCCGGAGCTGCCTCGCGATACATGCGTGCGGAACGCCGTGTGTGATAGTCACTGGTCACCACCAGTACGCGATGGACCCCTAGCTTTCGCAACTCGCCCGCCGCCGCGACAGCTTCCTCCCGTGTCGATCGCGCCGAGTTCTCAAAGTGTACGAAGTACGCTTCCGGATATCCGGCCTTCACCGCGAATGGAATCTCCAAATCGCACTCATGCAGTCCGTAGTTCCCATCTGGACCGCTCACTAGAACGCGCGGAACAAAGCCCTGCTTCACAAGTTCAGCAGCCGTCACGATCCGATTCCCACGGCCATCTCCAGCCAGCACCAGCGCGATGTCAGCCTTCTGCGGCGGCTGAGCCTGCACCAAATACCCGCCAATCCAGCCCAGCCAAACAGCCCGCGACAGAAACAGAACCAGCGCCGCGACAACCAGTCCACCGGCTAGTTTTCTGCGCATCGGCTACGACTCGTCCGAACCCTGCTGATCGATTCCCAGACCGGCGCCGGAATGGTCCGAATCGTCCAATCGCCCGCCTGACTTCAAGCGCTGGAACATGCGTTCCACTTCGTCTTCATCATGTGCCAGCAACAGGCGCGGTCGGGGCAACTCGGCCAGCGGAGCAGGCGGAGCCATCGGCGCCGCCGGGGCTTCGCCCCAAAACTCGCTGTACGGAATTCCGTCCAGCAGCGCCGTGCGCGATTGCCGGTAAAGGTGCCGCAGCAGGCTCATGCATGAATCCACATCGCCCGGATGGAACACCATCACTTCTTCGCCGCTAGAAACCACTAGGCGCAGCAACAGCGGAGCTGACCACGGTTCCTGACTCAACACGGAAATCCGTTCCAGCCGCCGGATCTCACCCCAGTAGATCTTGCGCTCCCTGATCTGCAGATGGGTTTCGTGAACTTCAATTACCGGACGCATCGCCAGCAACAGCGTCAAACCAGCGGTGATCGCAAACAGCACCGACGCCGCGATCCACGCCGCGCCCCAACGAGTGGACGCCCACACCGATGGAATCACCGCAAGCAAAGCGAGGAGTGCGAACAGGGCATACCGTCGCGATGGACGATACCGGGTAATAGGGCGGCTCACCCCTCCAATTTACCAGAGCCGGCTGTTCAAACTGTGGTCGGAAATGTCTTCGAGATGTGGTCGTGCCAAGTGAGGCTCTCTTCATCCACCAGAGCCCACAGCAAGCCCACACCGGCCGATGCCAGACTCAGCACGCCCGCGAATTGACGCACCATCCGATGCTCGCGCTTCGGACGCCGCCCATCGAAATCCACCAGCCGTAAGCCGGCGAAACGCATCCCCGGTGTGTCGCTGTTCGCCAGGCACCACAAGCCCCGGTACAACACCGTCACCACCGCGCCGATCGCCACCGGAATCAGCAGCACACTCTTGGTCAGCGTGAAGTCCACACCTGCCCAGTACGCCAAGCCCGCGAATAGCAACGTCCCCAGCAACACCACGATGCCGTCCACCGCAGCCGCCACCGCACGATGCGTCGGCAACGCCACGCGAGCATCGCAGTACAACGCCTCATCCGGACGATGCCGAATCTGGCTCTCTTCCTGAAGTTCTAGCGCCTGTTGTTGCCCGGTCGCCGGACGAGAGGACTTCGCCGCCACACGAGCCGCATTGCGACGCACGCTCTCCCGTTCCAGCGGACTCGCTGGGCGCAAGGGACTCAACATCGGAATCGGGACTACCTTCGGGGTCGGGCCCGAGTCGCGGAACAAGGAGGGTTGCGCTTCACCCGTGTCTGGCAGCGGCATCTCGGCCACCGCGCGGCTCGACGGCTGAACATCGCTGTGTAGCGCCAACGCCGTGCCGTAATTCCCGGTCAACTCAGAAGGTGTCTGCAGCCGCCGCCCACACCGCGCGCATCGGCTTTCGGCCGAGTCATTCACAGTGCGGCAGTACGGACAGTTGATCGTCATGGCTTGACGGCTCCCCAGCCGCTTTGGTAGCGTGCGGACTTGAGGGCTACTCTATTAAGTACCATAGCCGCGCGCCGCTTGCATATAGCCCAGGCGCTTTTTCTCGCCGCCTTCCTCCTTGGAACCATCAACTTAGCCGCACAACCCTCACCATCGACTTCAACCCCGCCCGCGCCTGAGCCGGCCAAGCTTACTCTCGCCCCAGGCGACCGCGCAGATATTTCTTCCACCGGCCCGCAGGAAATGGATGGCGTTATGCGCCACGCTCGTGGCAGCGTCGTCATCACCACGCCCACCATGCGCCTCTCCGCCGATGAAATCGACTGGAACACCGAAACCGGCGCCGTCGAAGCCCGCGGCAACGTCCACTTTGAGAACCTCACTGACGGCCAGAAAATGTCCTGCCAACTCGCGCAGTACGACATCAACGCCGACACCGGCAAGTTCTTCAAGGTCACCGGCTCCGCGCCCGCGAAAGTCGAATTCAAGCCCGGCCTCCTGCGCACCCAAAACCCGTACTACTTCGAAGGCGAAACGCTCGATAAGACCAAGGACCGCTACGTCCTCCACAACGGCTTCATTACCGACTGCAAGCCCGAGGACATGTGGTGGAAGCTCAAAGGCAAGTCCTTCGACATCATCCCCGGCAATCGAGCCATTGCCCGCCAGTCTACGCTGACGCTCAAGAACGTGCCGATCTTCTACCTGCCCGCGTTTTACAAATCTCTCGCCGAAGAGCCACGCCGCAGCGGCTTCCTCACGCCCAACGTCGGCAACAGTTCGCAGCGCGGCCAAGTCATCGGCGGCGGCTACTTCTGGGCCATCAACCGTAGTTACGACCTCACGTATCGCACGCAATACTACACGCGTCGCGGCTTCGTGCATCAAGCCGACTTCACCGGCTGGGCGAATCAGAAGACCACCTTCGACTTCAGCGTCTTCACCGCCGGCGCGAACAAGACACTCAACCTCCGCGGCGGACACATCATCAGCTTGGACGCCAAGTCCCAAGTCGGCAAAGGCTGGGAAGCCCGCGGCGAACTCCGCCAACTCTCCGCCCTGCGCTTCCGTCAGGAGTTCACACAGTCCTTCGCCGAAGCCATCAACTCCGAAACGCACTCGGTCGGCTTCCTCACCAAACACTGGCGCGACTATGGCGTCAACGTCGTTGCGCAGCGCAACGTGAACTACCAGACCGACGTCCCCGGCGACGAAATCGTCATCCGCAAGTTGCCGGAGGCCCAGTTCAATGCACGCGAACGCGCAATCAAAGACCTGCCCATCTGGTTTTCACTCGAATCCAGCTTCGGCCTCGAACGCCGCAATCAACCGCTGTTTCAAACGCGTCAGTTCGTGCAGCGTTCCGACTTCGCCCCGCGCGTCACCACCGCCGCGCACTGGTTCGGCCTCGACCTCTCTCCCAGCTTCGGCATCCGCCAGACCACCTATGATTCGCGCCTGCGCGACGGCAAGCTCTCCGGCCAAAACCTGATCCGTTCCGCGCGCGACTTCCAGTTTGACCTTGGCCTGCCACGCCTCTCCCGCATCTTCCAAGCCCCCAAGTGGATGCGCGCCGGAGATCAGGTGAAGCACGTCATCGAAGCCCGCGCCCGCTATCGCAACGTTTCCGGCATCAACGATTTCCGTCAGACCATTCGCTTCGACGAGACCGACATCATGTCCAACACCCATGAAGTCGAGTTCTCCCTCACCAACCGCCTGCTGCGCCGCAACGGCAACGGCGGCGTCGAAGACGTGATCAGTTGGCAGCTCTGGTACAAGCGCTACTTCGATCCTACGTTCGGCGGAGCCATCATCCCCGGCCAACGCAACGTGGTGCAAAGTTCATCCGAGCTCACCGGCTACGCGTTCTTGAACGGCTACCGCCATTCCTCGCCCGTGGTCAGCGTGCTTCGCGTCCAAAGCCGAATCGGCACCGAATGGCGCACCGACTACGATCCCGTCCGTCACGCCATTGTGAACAGCACTCTCAGCTTCGATGCCCGCTTCGGCCAGTTGTTCGCACTCGTCAGCCATAGCCACCTGAACACCGATCCGGTACTCGCCCCCAAGGCGAACCAGCTGCGCGGACAATTCCAATGGGGCAACGACAACCGCCGCGGCTTCAACTATGGCTTCTCGACTGGCTACGACTACCGCATCGGCCGCTTCCAATACATGCAGGCTCAGACGACGTACAACACCGATTGCTGCGGCTTCAGCGTTCAATACCGCCGCTTCAATTTCAACGTCATCAACGACAACCAGTTCCGCGTCGCCTTCAACATCGCCAACATCGGCAGCTTCGGCACCCTGCGCAAACAGGAACGGATCTTCTAGTGGCGTCCTTCGCCTGGTACGCGCTCGCAGCACTCGGCGAAATTGGCGGCTGCTTCGCCTTCCGGTCCTGGCTGCGTCTCGGCAAAAGTCCTTGGTGGACACTCCCCGGAACCGTCTCCCTGATTCTGTTCGCCTGCATCCTGACCCGCATCGACACCCCCAACGCTGGCCGCGCCTACGCGAGCTACGGCGGCATCTACATCGTTTCGTCCCTGCTCTGGCTCTGGCTGGTCGAAGGCGCCGTCCCCGACCGGTGGGACCTCATCGGCGCCGCGGTCGCGCTCACCGGAGCCGCCATCATCCTGTGGGGCCCGCGCCCCGCATAGTCCGAATTCTTTAACTCGCCCATTCCCGCAGCAGCATCTCCAAAGGTATGCGCTTCCTCGCCGCCGTCCTGCTCTGCGCCTCCCTCGCCGCGGCCCAAACCACCCAGGACCTCCTCAACTTCCTGCACGACCTCCCCAACAGCCCCGTCGACGTCCGCACCCAACCCCAGCAGCTTCAATCTCTACTCCGACCGCTCCAGACCGCGTCGCCAGACGACGTCCGCACCATACTCACAACCATCCGCCCCTTCACCCGCGAAGGCGCAGCGGTGAACGTCCAACATGCCGCCGTCTCTGTGGTCCTCTTCATCGCCCTGACCCGCGAGGACGGCGCAACCCTGATCGCCGATCACCTCGATGTCCTCGAAGCCTGCCTCAACTTCACCCGCATCCAACTTGACGAAGGCTTCATCGTCATGGCGAGCTACCTCCGCCCTGCCGCTCCCCCCGAAGTCGTGCCCATGCTACTCCGCCTCGCGGACCGCCCCGATATCACCGATACACGCAAGGCCAATGCGCTGGGTATCGCACTCCAACTCAATCAACAATCCGTCCGCCTCCGCCGGCCTGATGCGTTAGACCAAATCTTGCAGCGCATCACGTCCTACATCAACGAACGTCACTCCGCCTCCAGCAAGATTCTCTTGCTCGATGCCATCCCCCAAACCCGCAACCGGGGGCCTGTCTCGCCTCGCATGATCGACATCCTGGCCTCAGCGCTTATCCACCGCGAGCCCGCCGTGCGCGCCCGCGCCGTCCACAACCTTGCGCAACTCGGCCCCGACGAAGTGCACAAACAATCCGCGATGATCGAACGGCTCCGCACACAGGACCCTTCTTCCGAAGTCCGCGCCGAAGCCGACCTCGCGCTGCGCCTCACCACCAGCCAACAGCTCCAGCACTAAGCCTCCGTCCCCGCGCTAGCTTTGATACCATCTCAAGGCTATGGCCACCATTCCTTCTGCGCTCGCCTCCGCCGCTACGTTGTGGGACGTTCTCTCCGGCCCACCTGCGGACTCGACCGCCATCATTCTTCCGGAAACCAACACCCGCATTACGTACGGCCAGCTCCGAGCCCAGATTCAGGAAATGGCGAACGCCCTCGCCGCACTCGGCATCGCGCCCGGCGACCGCGTCGCCACCTCGCTCCCCAATGGACTCGCCGCCATCGTCACCTTCGTCGCCGCCTCCATGGCCGGTACCGCTGCGCCGCTCAACCCCGGCTACCGTCAGGACGAAGTCTCGTTCTATCTCGAAGACACCTCCGCGAAACTCATCCTCGTCCCCGCCGAAGGCATGGACGACGCCAAGGCCGCCGCCAAAGATCGCAACGTCCCCACCTACGTCATTGAAGGCGACTCGACCGGTTACTGCCGCATCGCCGGAGCACCTGC
>CANIIC010000080.1 GCA_947467395.1 Bryobacterales bacterium | reverse complement strand
CACGTGGTGGGATCCTCGCGCTCCACCATCACGTGCTGGCACGCGCCGCAGTACCATGCCGGAATCCGGTGGCCCCACCACAACTGGCGCGAGATGCACCAATCGCGGATGTTCTCCATCCAGTGGAAGTACGTCTTGTCCCAATTCTCCGGAACGAACTTGATGCGCCCATCGCGAACCGCAGCGATCGCAGGTTCGGCCAGCGGCTTCATCTTCATCCACCACTGCTTTGAAACCAGCGGCTCTACCACAGTACGGCAGCGATGGCACTTGCCCACAGCCAGCTTGTGATCTTCGATCTTTTCGAGCAGTCCCTGTTCCTGCAGCGCGGCCACCACGGCCTTGCGCGCCTCGAAGCGATCCATGCCCGCGAAGGCACCGGCATTCGCCGTCATCAGGCCGTCTTCGCCAATCACCTGAATGCTGGGCAGATTGTGACGCTTGCCCGCTTCGAAGTCGTTTGGATCATGCGCCGGGGTGATCTTTACCGCACCGGTACCGAAGCCGAGCTCCGCCATCGGATCCAGGATGATCGGGATCTCGCGACCGGTCAGCGGCAGTAGCGCGAACTTGCCCTTCAGTTCCGCAGCGCGCGGATCTTCGGGATTGATCGCGACGGCCGTATCGCCCAGCATCGTCTCCGGACGCGTCGTCGCGACGACCAACTTCAGGTTCGAATCCTTCAACGGATACACGATGTTCCACAGGCTGCCCTGCGTCTCTTCGTGTTCCACTTCCAGGTCACTCAGCACCGTGCGGCAGCGCGGGCACCAGTTGACCATGTAGTCGCCCTGGTAAATCAGGCCCTTTTCGTACAAGCGCACGAACACTTCGCGCACCGCGCGCGATAGGCCCGGATCCATAGTGAAGCGCTCGCGGGACCAATCGCAGCTGACGCCGGCGCGCTTCATCTGTTCGACGATGCGCCCGCCGTGCTGTTCCTTCCACTTCCACACGCGCTCAATGAATTCTTCGCGAGGCAGGTCGCGCTTGCTCTTGCCTTCCTGCTGCAGCTGACGATCCACCATCAGCTCCGTGGCGATACCCGCGTGATCGGTTCCCGGAATCCACACGGTCCGTTCGCCCAACATGCGATGCCACCGGATCAGCGCGTCGATGATCGAGTGCTCGAACATGTGGCCCATGTGCAGCGAGCCGGTGACGTTCGGCGGCGGGATGGCGAGCGAAAAATACGGCGAACCGGGCTCCGGCTCCACGCGGAACATTTTTTCATCCACCCAACGAGCGGCCCAACGCGGCTCAAATTGCTGAGGTTCGTAAACTTTCTCGATTTCCATGGGAACCTACGATTCTACCAAGCCTCGGTACAATACCCTCTATGGACCATTACGGAGCACATCAAATCGCCGACGCATTCCGCACCGTGCGCAACAACACGCTGCTGATCGCCGCCGAGATTCCCGAAGAAAATTACGGCTTTAGCGCCGCCGAAGGCACGCGCACCGTTGCGCAGACGCTCATCCACATTTCGAACCTGCACCGCTTCCAGTTCGCGGTGAACAAGGACAAAGTCCTCACCACCCTCGAAGGTTTCGATTTCCCGGGCTTCATCGGCCCGATTGCGGCCAGTGAGCAAGTTCCGATGTCGAAGCACGAAATCATCGAACGCCTGAAGACCACCGGTGAAGAATTCGAAAACTGGGTTCGCACCCTGTCGAATGAGTTCCTGGCGCAGGTCGTCACGATGCCCCCGGGCGGCAGCCCGCCGTCGCGTACGCGTTTCGACATGCTGATTTCCGTGAAGGAACACGAAATGCACCATCGCGGTCAGCTGATGCTGATGCAGCGCCTGATCGGCTTGGTGCCGCACCTTACGCGCGCGGCGCAAGCTCGTTTTGCGGCGATGCAGCAGGCCAAGGGTTAGTTTCGCGGGCGGCGAACTGCACCGCCGTCGCTTCTACCGTGGCAATTAATTCGGCCGCGTTCACTGGTTTGGTGATGAAGGCATCCATGCCCGCCGCCAGGCAGCGTTCGCGGTCGCCCTTCATCGTATGGGCAGTCAACGCGATTATCGGTGTGTGCAGGCCCAGGCGGCTCTCCCGTTCCCGGATGAGGGCCGTCGCCTGTAGGCCGTCCATATCCGGCATCTGAACGTCCATCAGCACCAGATCGAAGCGCACCTTCTCCAGCATCGCCAGCGCCTCGCGACCCGTCGCCGTCACCGTCACCTTGTGGCCACGCTTCTCTAATAAACGCGTGGCCAGGCGTTGATTGATCGCGTTATCTTCGGCCAACAGAACCTGCAACGCCCGCTTCAGCTCGATCGACGGAGCCACCGCGGCGCCCACCGCGCGAGCCATGTTCGCAAGCTCACCCGCCGACTTCACTTCCGCCGCACCGAAGCGGGCGGTGAAGCGGAACGTGCTGCCTTTGCCAATCTCACTCTGCACAGTGATTGAGCCGCCCATCAGTTGCACCAGTCGCGAACAAATCGCTAAGCCTAGGCCCGTGCCGCCATACTTACGCGTCATAGAGCCGTCGGCCTGCCGGAAGGATTCGAAGATCACGCCGCACTTGTCCGCTGGAATCCCGATACCGGTATCGGTCACTTCAAAGCTCAACGTCATGCTGCCCGGGGCTTCCGATTCCGGTCGCACCCGCACGGCAATACTGCCCGATTCCGTGAATTTCATCGCGTTGCCAATGAGGTTGAGTAACACCTGCCGCAGACGATCCGGGTCACCCACCAGCCGGCCGGGGACATTGTCCGCGATCGCCAGTGTTAGTTCCAGATTCTTGGTTCGCAGCGGCAGCAGGAACATCTTGTAGATGGATTCCAAGCCTTCGCGCGGCGAAAACTCGATCGGGTTTAAATCCAGGCGACCCGCTTCGATCTTCGAGAAGTCGAGAATGTCGTTGAGAATGGTCAGCAGCGAATCGGCCGAATACCGCGCGGCTTCCAGATACTCGCGTTGCTCGGGAACCAAGTCAGTCGCCAGCACAAGATCGGTCATGCCGAGCACGCCATTCATCGGTGTACGGATTTCGTGGCTCATATTGGCCAGGAATTCGCTCTTCAGCTTGCTGGCCATCTGCGCTTCCTGCAGCAAGCGCTCGATTTCCACCTTCTGTTCGTGCACCACAATGGTTTCGTGTTCCGCGCGCGCCTTTTCCACGGAGAGCTCCGCGGTGCGCGAGGTGACGGCCTGTTCCAGGCGATGCCGTTCCGCTTCCAAACGATAAGTGCGGCGCTGCCACATCACCCGGCCCATGGCTAGAATGGCCGCGACACAACCGATGCGGAACCACCATGACAGGAACCACGGCGTGGCAATACGGAATTCCAGGCGCGCCGGCTCCACACTCCACATTCCTTGCGCGTTCCTGGCCATCACTTCCAGCGTGTAGTCGCCGGGAGATAGCGTCGGATAATTTAGATCCGTCTGCGTGGTCTCCTGGGATTCTCCGCCCATCTTGTACTGAAATGTGACACCCGCATCATGCGCGAACGTAAGGGCCGCGAAGCGCACGGCCAGGGCGCGTTGGTCATATGGAATTTCGGCCCGGTTTTCCGGATTCCACAATTGGGTACCGAACCACACCGACGTGAACACCACGGTAGGCGGGACCGCTGGCAGCGGCATGACGCGGGGATGATACAACGACAGGCCGCGACTGGTACCGATCCAGAAGCCTTCGTCGCTCACCAGGAACGCCTGGCTGTTACAGTCATCCCAAATCAGCCCGTCTCTACGACCCAGATGTTGCCAGCGCGTGCCGTCGTAGACGTCCACGCCGCGGTCCGTTCCCGCCCACAGCTTCTTTTGTTTGTCGAAGGCGAGAAAGATTGATTTGTCCGACCGCAGGCCGGTGTTGCCCGCTGCAGTCACGTGCTCCACATACTGCTTGTCGCCGCGCAGGATCAGGTGGGTCAGCCCCAGAGCTTCGCGATACCCCAACCACACGGAGCCGTCGGGAGCCGGTGCCACCTGCGCCACCACATTCGACTTCAAGCCGTCCGCCGTCGTGAAACGCCGCCAGCCTTTCTCCGAAAAGCGCACCAAACCGCCGTCGCCGCAGATCCAGATTTGGCCAGAAGCGTCCTGCACAGCCAGCACGAAGCCTTCGTCCGAGCTGCCACCCGGCACCGTCAACCGCTCAAACTCCACGTCGCTTCCGCGGGGCGTGCTGCGGAACAAACCGTGCTTGGTGGATACCCACACCCGCTGCTGATGGTCCACCAGCACGTGCAGCGCTGCTGCATCCGGCCCGAGTGAGTAATGCTTCGCTTGACCGCCCGCGTTCAGTCGCACGATCCCAGCCGCATCTCCGGCGATCCATAAGGATCCGTCCGACGCAGGGGCGACGGAGCGTGCCCATTCCAGCTCCGGCACGCGTTGCTGCTTCCAGGTCAGTTTGTCGAGTGAGCCCTTTCCAGGATCCGCGTAGTTCAACCCGAAACGGGTGCCCACCCACAACCGCCCGGTTTTGTCTTTCGCAATGGACCAGATCGAGGACCGGCTCAGGCCTTCTTTTTCCGTCCAGCTTTCCCACTCCCCATACCCCAGCCAACGTGCCAGGCCAGAACCCATCAGCCCCAGCCAGATAGAAGCTTCGTGGTCTATCAATACCGCGGAAACGTCGTTCAGCCCATCTTCGATGTGGATCAGTTGCCAGCCGTTGCCGTTTTCACGCGCCAGACCTTGGTCTGTCGGCACCAACAGTCGATTGTCAGGATCCAGAGCCGCTGTCGGAAGCGTGTTTGTTGAAGGGGGCAGTTTCGGGAGGCTCTCGAACTGTAGATTTTTGGCCCGGCGGCGATAAAGGCTGCTTTCGCTGCGCACGTAGATGTCGCCTTCCACGTTGCCCAGAATCGCGAACCACGTTTCGGCCGGCAGCCCCGCGTCCATTCCCACTTCCCGCGCGGCTCCCTGTTCCAGCACACATAATCCTGTGCCGCAGCCGAACCAGACCTTGCCGCGGTCATCCACAAGAACGCTTGCTACCGGGGCGTCCTTTTGAGATGGGGGAGAAGAGATCGCCTCAAATTGCAGCGTTCCTTTGACCGACTGGCCCCTCATCAATCCTCGTTCGGTCGCCAGGAATATCTGTCCCTGGGCGTCCGTAGCAATCCCTTGACGGCCCACGATCCCTTCCGCCGTGGCACCTTGCGCCAATTTCAGCGGAACTGCCTCAAAGTGGTCACCGGCTTGGCGCGCCAAGCCGGATCGCGTCCCGACCCACAACGTTCCGTCCGCGCCCTGGTGCAGGGATTCGATGCGGGTTCCCGGCAATCCGTCATGTTTGGTGAAGCCTACAAATCGACTGCCGTCATAACGATACAAGCCGTTTTGCGTACCCACCCACAGGAATCCGGCCCGGTCCTGCAAAACCACTTGAACTCCAAGATTCTGCAGGCCTTCCTCTTCGCCGTAGAACTTAAACCCGTAGTGCTGCGCCCACGCCGGAGCGGCCAGTACTACAAGCGCCAGAAGCGCTCGGATCACTCTTATTCCTAAGTTCGCCATTCAGTCCTAGAGGTGTACGGATATTTTCGACAGGTCCTAATGGTTTCAATAGGGTAGGTCGCGCCGCCCGTGTTAGCCTCGTTACAGGAGCATGTCGCAACCCCGCATCGCCGTCCTGGGCGCCGGAGCCTTTGGCAAGAACCACATCCGGAACATTCACGAGCATCCCGACGCCACGCTGTCTGGCATTTTCGACGTGGACGTCGCCCGGGCCACCGCTGCTGCCGCAGAACGCGGTTGCGCTGTCTTCAACAGCCTGGAAGAGGTCGCCGCAAATTCGGACGCAGCTGTAGTCGCGACGCCCACGGTTACGCACGCCGAACTCGGGTGCCGCCTGATGGAGCTCGGCTGCGACGTATTGATCGAAAAACCCATCGCGCAGGACGAAGTGGAAGCCCGTCGATTGATCGAGACTGCGGAGCGCACCGCCAGGATTCTGCAGATCGGGCACCTGGAACGCTTCAACCCGGCGATTATCGCGCTGACCAAAGTGGTGACGCAGCCGCTATTTTTTGAAGTTCACCGCATGAGTGAGTTCAGCCCGCGCAGCCTGGATATCGATGTGGTGCTGGACCTGATGATTCACGATCTGGACATCGTGCTGTCTCTGGTGGGCAAGATGCCCGACGAAATCCGCGCTGCCGGCATCCACATCATGTCGGAACGTGTCGATATCGCGAATGTGCGCCTGCAGTTCCCCGGCGGTTGCGTGGCGAATTTAACCGCCAGCCGTGTTTCCACTGAACGCGTACGCAAGTTGCGGCTATTCCAGCCACACGAATACATCTCGCTCGATTACAGCCGTCAGGATGGCGCTCGCTTCACGATTGGCGAAAATCGCAACATCAGCTTCGCGCCGCTGGCTTCCGTGAAGTCAGAACCGCTGCGTCTGGAGCTGGAAGATTTCTTCGAGTGTATCCGCACGCGCCGCGCACCGCGCGTAACCGGAACTCAAGCTTTGGCCGCCTTACAGGTAGCGAGGGCCATCCTTGATAAAATCGAGGAGCACTCGAAGCTGGTCGCCCAATCGCTCCATGTCGCGGGCCCTCAATAACGATCCGCCGGAATTTCAGAAGACGCTGCATTGGCGCGAGCCCATCTCGCCCGCGCGGTTCAGTCGAGCTGCGATCGGTTCCGTCCTCATCCATGTTGTGGTCTTCATCGCCGTCATGCTGGCGCCGGAGACGCATTTCCACTTCACCGCAGCCCCGAATCTGCGGATCAACGCGCGCCAGGCGGTGAAGCTGTATCTACCGAAGTCCCTCGAACTGACACAGAAGCAAAAGAACGACGGCAAGATCCAGCCGGAGTTGGACGTCCGCGCCTCCATCGAATCCAAGCCCGCGCCGCGCAGCTTCCAGCCGCCCGCGCCCCCCGGTCCTCCCAATCGCACCCCGTCGCCGACGCCTGCCATTTCAGCACCAGATCTCGAAGCAAAGGTGGAAGCCCCGGATATCGCCGGCATCGCCGGAACTCCGAACCTGCCGCGGCCTGACGACAAGCCGAAAATCCAGCTGGAGAATGTGGCGCCCGCGACACCCGTGACGGTGCCCGCGAATCCCGCGCTGCGCGCACCCAAGGCCACCATCGGCGACGTCGCCAGCAACGCCGGTCGAGCAGGAGGCGGAGGAGGCGGCGTCTTCTCCAATGGCGATAACGGTGATCCAGCTTCTGTTGGCAACATGCAGCTGCTGAGTGATCCTCAGAATGTCGACTTCAAACCCTACATGCTGCAGGTGCTGAACGTGGTGCGCCGCCAGTGGTTCGCCGTGATCCCGCAGATCGCGCGCACCGGCCGCCAGGGCATCGTGGTGCTGCAGTTCAGTGTGGATCGCCGTGGCGGGGTTCCCAAGCTGGTGATCGCCAATACGTCCGGCATCGTCGCCTTCGACCAGGCAGCCGTCGCGAGCGTGAGCGCTTCCAATCCCTTCCCCCCGCTGCCCACGGAGTACAAGGGCGCGGAGATCCGTCTCCAGCTAGCGTTCTCCTATAACGTCCCGCGCGCCCGTTAAGCTATGAAAGATCCCAAGTTCCTGCTCGCGATCGCTGCGTATTTGGGCCTGGCTTTCTCCGCGTGGAGAACCCTGGAAGGGGAACTTCTATGGGCCACCTGGATTCTTCTAGGTGTTCTGGCTGTGAAGACTGTTGTTGTAGTCCTGAAACGCCGATTGGACTAAGGGACAGTCATACATCGCATCCGCTGTTTATTAGGGCCCTCTAGGGTGAATCGTCGAGATACTCACCCCTACCCCGCATCTTAATCTGCTTACAAGCCTAAAGTTTTCGGTTTTTGCTGTTCCATTTGGAGACCGATGTTTCAGGTTGGGATTATTCCATGGCAGACCGGTTCCATTTTGGTACTGAGGCACCTCGCTCTAAGCAAAAACCCTTAGCGCGGGTCTACGTCTTTCATTCCGATCTCACTGATTCTAAAGCGATATCCTGCTCCTCCCCTAGTAGCGCCTGGGCCTCTCAAGGATCGTGGCCGAGGGCGTGCATTCTCCTAAGGCGTACGCGAAAGAGAGTCCGGTAGCAAAAACGGACCAAACAAAAACCAGGGAGAGAGTAAGAAACCATGAGAACCAAAGCCGTCGCCGCCAGCAGCTCCGCCTCAGTGGCAGTCATGATGTCCACCGTCCGCGTGATGCCGACCCGCACCCGCAAGTCGGTTGCTGAACCGAAGCCCGCGCAGAGCAGCACCGCGATTCGTTCCGCCTCGGAGACGGAACTGTCTGCGAAGGCTGCCGCCAAGGCCGCTCGTGAGCAAGCTCTGCTGGAACGCCGCGATCGCGTGGTTCTGGAACATCTGCCGCTGGTGAAGGCCATCGCGGTTCGCGTTCACGAAAATCTTCCGGTGCACGTCGAAGTGGACGATCTGGTTCACGCCGGCATCCTGGGCCTGTTCGACGCCGCCACCAAATACAACCCGGACAAGCAGGTCGCCTTCTCCGCGTATGCGAAACATCGCATCAAGGGCGCCATCCTCGACAGTCTCCGCCAGCTAGACTGGGCCTCGCGCGACATGCGCCGCCGTCACAAGCAGGTGGAAGCCGCCTCGCGCGAACTGGCCGCGACGCTGCAGCGCAATCCCACCGAAGCCGAAGTCGCTCAGAAGCTGGGCATCGACGTCGAACGCCTACGCACCATGATGCTGGACCTCCGCAACGTTGGCCTGGTTTCGGCCTCTACCCGCGGCGCCGAAGGCGAAGATCTCCCCGCTCCGGACTTCCCGACCACCCCGGATTCGCACCCCGATTCGATCTGCGCCAAAGAAGAACTGCGCAGCGTGCTCGGCATCGCGATGAAGACTTTGCCGGAACGCTACCAGAAAGTCGTCATGCTGTACTACACCAACGAAATGACGATGAAGGAAATCGGCAACATCTTGGGCATCAACGAATCCCGCGTATCGCAGATCCACAAGTCCGCGCTGGAAAAGATGAACGCCGCACTCGAAGCTGCCGGCATCACGTCGGCCCACGCGTTCTAAGTCCCGATTTCTCACCGAGTCCGGGCTGCCACTGCTAAAATTGTTCCGTAGGTGGCCCCTTCCACAAAACCACTCACCGTTAAGCAGTTCTTCGGCCGTAAGGGACTGCTCTCCGAGTGGCATCCCAATTACGAGTTCCGTGAGGGACAACTGCGCATGGCCGAAACCGTGGAGTCGGCCCTTGCGGACAAACGCCACCTGATCGTGGAAGCTGGCACCGGCACCGGTAAGACGCTGGCATATTTGGTCCCGGCCATTCTTTCCGGCAAGCGCGTCATCGTCTCCACAGGCACCAAGAACCTGCAAGAACAGCTCTACTTCAAGGACATCCCGTTCCTGGAGCAGCATCTGGGCAAGCTGCGCACCTGCTACATGAAAGGCCGCGCGAACTACGCCTGCCGCCAGAAGATCTACGACGCCGAGAAGGAACCCATCCTCACCGGTCTCGAAGAAGTCGCCGACTTCCAGATCATCCGCGAGTGGGAGAAGACCACGGAAACCGGCGATCGCGCCGAGATCAAGCAGCTGCCCGAAAACTCCTCCACCTGGGCCAAAATCGACGCCCGCGCCGAGGCCTGCACAGGCCAGAAGTGTACCCAGTTCGAACGCTGCTTCATCACGCAGATGCACATCAAGGCGAATGAGAGCGATCTCATCATCGTCAATCACCACCTCTTCTTCGCCGACCTAAACGTGAAGGGCGATGAGCGCGGTGCGATTCTTCCCGACTACAGCGCTGTCATCTTCGACGAAGCGCATGAGATCGAAGACACGGCCGGCCAATACTTCGGCGTCAGTGTTTCGAGTTCTCAGATCGAAGACTTCTCGCGCGACGTGGTGATTCTCTCGAACCGTAAGAGCTTCAATTCATCCGAGCTAGACAACGTCCTGATGACGTTGAATGACAAGGCCGCCAATTTCTTCGTGCTGATCAACGCCCCCGAAGGCCGCACCGGGTACCGGGCGCAGGACGCGTTCCTGGAGCATCACGAAGAGGCCTACCGGAACGTTTTATACGCGCTCGAGATCGTCGCGCTGCAACTCGAGCTGACGAAATCCGCGCCCGATGAAGTGCTCCCGCTGATGGCTCGCGCGCGCGACATGATTAAGCGGCTCGAGTTTTGGATGGAGTCGCGCGACAAGCGCTACGTTTACTGGATCGAGAGGCGCGGGCGCCGCACGTTCCTGCAAGCCACGCCGATCGATGTTTCGGCCATGCTCGACGAGCGCCTCTTCGACGCCGTCGATAGTGTTGTGCTGACGTCCGCAACGCTCGCGGTCGCCGGAGGCTTCGACTTCGTGCAGCAACGCCTCGGCGTTCGCAACGCGCGCACGGAACTTGTCGAAAGCCACTTCGATCATCACGCGCAGGCGCTGCTCTACGTCCCGCAGCATCTGCCGGATCCTCGCAATCAGGCGTTCACGTCAGCCGCAGCACTCGAAATTGTCGAACTGCTGGAACTCAGCAAGGGCCGGGCCTTCGTGCTGTTCACCAGCTACACACAGATGCGCACGATCTACGATCGCGTGTCCATGGAGATCCCGTATCAGACCTTCCTGCAAGGTACGGCCCCGCGTAGCGCGCTGCTAGCCGAGTTCCTGGCGACGCCGCACTCCGTGCTGTTCGCGACGTCCAGCTTCTGGCAAGGCGTCGACGTGCCGGGCGAGCAGTTGAGCTGCGTCATCATCGACAAGCTACCCTTCGCGGTCCCCAATGATCCGGTGGTGGAGGCCCGCATCTCCGCCATCCGCGCCGAGGGTCGCGAGCCGTTCCGCGAGTATCAGATCCCCAACGCAGCCATCGCGTTGAAGCAGGGCTTCGGTCGGCTGATCCGCAGCAAAAGCGATCGCGGCGTGCTGGCGCTGCTCGATAACCGCATCACGAAAACCGCCTATGGCCAGATCTTCTTCGACAGCCTGCCGCACTACAGCTTCACGATGAAGCGTGACGACGTCGCCAAATGGTTCGATAAACTGAAGTAGAGCATGTACGAAGTCACCGTCGAGCAGACGTTTTCTGCCGCCCACCATCTGCGCGACTATAGCGGTCCCTGCGAGCACCAGCACGGCCACAATTTCAAGGTCCGCGTCACCATCCAAGGCGAGCGCCTGAACAAAGCCGGCATGCTGGTGGACTTCACCGACGTGAAGAAGGCGATCCGCGAAGTGTTCGCCATCGTCGACCACCGGGACTTAAACGAAATCCCGCCGTTCGACAAAGAGTTGAACCCCACTGCCGAGAATATCGCGTTCTTCTTTCAACAGAAGATCAGCGCGAGCCTAGCGAACCCCGACATCAAGGTGAGCGAAGTCACCGTCTGGGAAACCGACAAACAGAGCGCGACGTATCGCCCTTAGCTACTGCTTGCCCTTCAGCTGCTTTCCCTGAGCCCCACCCGCAGGCGTTGGCGGGGTGTTGCCCGGTCGATCCGGATTCTGCACCGGCCCGTTCCCACTGGAATTCGACGCAGGATCGAGAGGCAACATCGTGGTCTCCCACTCTTCCCAAGCCTGCTCCATGCGCTTGAACTGTTCCGGCTCGCGATTCTTCCAGTTCGCCCGCTCCATCGGATCGTTCACGACGTTGAACAGGAACGTATTGTCGCGGACCTTCAGGTACTTCATGTCCCCATCGCGCATCGCGCGCTGCTGATTGAACTTGTAGCGCCAGTACACGCGCCGATTCACCGGGGCTGCGCCCGCAAACGTCTTCAGCAGACTCATGCCGTCGCTGGGATACGCGGGGTCCTGCTTCGCACCGGCCGCTTCCACAAACGTCGGGAGCCAGTCCATCGTCATCGCCACCTGCTGCGTCGTCGAACCCTTCGCAATCTTGCCAGGCCAGCGCGCGAGCAGCGGGATGCGCAGCCCGCCTTCCAGCAGCTCCTGCTTGCGACCCGAGAATGGCCACGTGTTGCTGAAACGCTCGCCACCGTTATCGCTGGTGAAGATCACGATGGTGTTGTTCGCCACACCCGCCTTCTGCAGCGCCGCGAGAATCTTGCCCACCTGCTTGTCGAGCGACACCACCATCTCCGCGTAGGTCTTCATCGTGCCGCTATCGTAGGCCGCAATCACCGGCAGCCGCCGCGATTCTGCCTCGTCGCCCGGCCCTTCCCACGGCCAGTGGGGAGCGGTGAAACACGCGCTGATGTAGAACGGCTTCTTCGCCGCAGAGTAGGTCTGGATCTCTTTCACCACGCGGTCGCCCAACAGCTCCGTGAGGTAGCCGGCTTGGTCCACTCTTGTATCGCCGTCCCACAGATCCAGCGAATCCGTCGATGCAATGCCGCTCTTGTGCGTGAAGTAGTCGACGCCGCCGGAGCGAATGCCCCAGAAGTGATCGAAGCCGCTCAGCTGGGGGCTGTACTTCGGTAGCCAGCCGAGGTGCCACTTGCCTACCAACGACGTGCTGTAGCCCGACTTCTTTAGCAACGAAGGAATGGTCGGGTGTTCCGGCGGCAGCCCGATGTCGCGCGAGCCCGCCGTCGCCAGTGGCTCCTCCAGCCCCACCGGCAGGCGATATTGATAGCGTCCCGTCATCAGCGCCACGCGCGTCGCGGTGCACACGGCCGAATTTGCGTACGCCTGCAGGAATTTCATCCCATCGCGAGCCAAGCTGTCGATGTTCGGGGTCTGATATTCGCGACGCCCGTAGCACGACACATCGGCGTAACCCATGTCGTCCGCCATGATGTAGATGATGTTCGGCTTCGTCGCCGACTGCTGCGCCCACGCCGAGTGTGCGGCGACCAAACCCGCGCCAGTGGCTGCGATGGCCTCACGTCTGGAGATGCGATTCGAGGGTTTCACGGCACTGATTGTATCAACCCTGTTCCACCGTTTCGGGACAGTCGATAGAATCAGATCAATGTATTGGGAGGACATCCTGAGTGCGATCGCACTGCTGGCCGCCGGCGGGTTCACCGTGGTCACGGTGCTGTTCGTCACGCGCACTCTGGTTCCCAACTGGCGTGAGCAGCGTCTGCGCACGAAAGCTGCGGAGTGGCCGACAATTCAAGCGAAGCTTGACCACGCCTGCGTGACCGAATATCGTCCTTCAGATACACAGGTCACCTACCGCCTGGATGCCTGGTTCAATTACACAGTGGAGGGAAAGATTTACGACGGAATGTACGCCAATCCTGAAATGCGACTGAACGACGCCAAGCGCCTGCTGAAGCAGCTGAATCACGAGCCCGTGATGATCACGTACAACCCCGCCAAGCCCGGTGAGTACTTCTACGAACCCAAGCTGTCGAGACGCAAGTCGGCGTAAGAGGGGCGCGAAGATGCGCCCCGTAAGAATGAGCGAGGAACTAGCGGCCGAAGAACGCGGCGTTCCGCTGCGCGAAGTCGCCCCATTTTTCTGGGAGGTCGTCGAGCGCGAAGATCGCCGAAACCGGGCAAACCGGCACACAGGCGCCGCAATCGATGCATTCCACCGGATCGATGTAGATCAGTTCTTCACCAGCGAACTTCTCTTCATCCTTCTTCGGGTGGATGCAATCTACCGGGCACGCGTCGACGCAAGCCGTGTCTTTGGTTCCGATGCAGGGTTCAGCAATTACGTAAGCCATAGTGCAACTGACCATTGTTAGCACACCCCGGCCGGGGCTCGCAATCATGGTGCAGGGAACGGTACGATTCGCGGGTTGAGTGGTGGGGACGGGCAGATTCGAACTGCCGGCCTGCCGCTTAGGAGGCGACCGCTCTATCCAACTGAGCTACGTCCCCGCAGTCCCAATTCTACCAGCGCTTTAGGCCCTTCGCCCCAATATCACGGCGCCAGTGCGCACCCTCGAACGAGATCTTATCGACTGCCGCGTAGGCGTTCGCGATCGCGCCCTTCAGGTCCGGTCCGGCCGCTGTGACGCCCAGCACCCGGCCTCCTGCGGTCTCCAGGCCCTTTGGCCCAATTTTGGTCCCCGCCTGGAACACCACGGGCCGGCCGTCCATACCCGACACCGCGTCGATCCCTCGAATCACGTCGCCCGTCCGAGGCGTCGCCGGGTAACCGTGGGCGGCCATCACCACGCACACCGACGGCTGCTTCGCCCATTCCAGCTTCACACCCGCGAGGCCCCCGGGAGTCGCTGCGGCCTTCAGCACTTGGCCCCAGTCCGACTGCAACCGATGCATCAGCGGCTGCGTCTCCGGGTCGCCCAGACGAACGTTGAACTCCAGCACCTTCGGACCTGCCGCCGTCATCATCAGGCCCGCGTACAGAAATCCGGTAAAGCCGGTCGCCGCCACCGCGGGGTGAATCACCACGTCCATCGCCTGCTGTGCCTGCTCTGCGGTGAAGATCCGACCGTCGCAATACGCGCCCATGCCGCCCGTGTTCGGGCCGGTGTCGCCATCGCCCACGCGCTTGTGATCCTGCGA
Source organism: Bryobacterales bacterium (assembly GCA_947467395.1). GTDB lineage: Bacteria > Acidobacteriota > Terriglobia > Bryobacterales > Bryobacteraceae > Palsa-187. The sequence goes on along the minus strand of CANIIC010000080.1, from coordinate 2,221 downwards.
CGCATCCAGCGCGACCACGTGTTTGCCATCGCTCAGCACGATGAAGCTGACTTCTTCGCCTTCGAGAAACTCTTCGATCACCAGACGCGGACCCAGAGATCGCACCGCAGCCTCGGCCTCCGCGCGATCCTGCGCGATGATCACGCCCTTGCCCGCCGCCAGCCCGTCAGCCTTCACCACAATCGGGAACTCGAACTCATCCAGCGCCTTCAACGCGGTCGCTTCGTCTTCGGTCTGCAGAAACCGAGCCGTGGGAATTCCCACGCGCTGCATGAATTCCTTGGAATAAATCTTGCTGGCTTCGAGTTGCGCGCACTCTTTGTTCGCGCCGACAATCAGCAGTCCGGCCGCGTGGAACTCGTCGACAACACCCGCAGCAAGAGGGGCTTCCGGCCCCACCACGGTCAATTCCACGTTCGCGTCACGTGCGATTTTGAGGTAGTCCGTGCCGGCGATCACCTGCCCCACCTGGGCCATCCCGGGGTTCCCGGGAGCACCAAACACCTGATGCCCGTCCTGCGATAATTTCCACGCAATCGCGTGTTCGCGGCCACCACCGCCAATAACAAGTATTTTCATGGGAAGAAACTGTCAGTGTAGCGTGTACAATCTGTGGATATGGCCCTTGAAAACGTTCGGACGCTTGAAAACGGCACCACCATCGTGGAACTCCACGGACGCTTGAGCGTCGGCAAGGGCCTCGCCGATATCGAGACCGAGTTGCAGGCCATCATTAAGGGCGGCTGCAAGAAGCTGATCGTGGATTTGGCTTCGCTCGATTATATTGATAGCGCCAGCCTCGGCATGCTCACCGCCTCACGCAATCAGATCGCGAACAACGGCGGTCACATTCGCCTGTGCCGCGCACACGGCACCACGGCTCGCGTCTTGAAGGTGATCCACATGGACAAGATCATGCCTGTGGATGAAACGCTGGAAGAATCGCAAGCCGCGCTCGCCTAACGTTTTAGCGAAGATCCCGGCCCTTCGTCTCCGGCAACACAAACACGTACACCAGGAGTGAGACGAAGATCGTCGCACTCAGATACCAGTAGAACCACCCTTCATGCCCGGCCTGCTTGAACTGCAGCCCGATATATTCGGTGGAACCGCCCACCGCCACCACGATCCCGTACGGCAACCCGACGCCTAACGCGCGCACTTCCGTGGGGAACAGTTCAGCCTTCACCGCGGCGTTCACCGCCGTGTATCCACTGAGGATCACCATGCAGATCATCACCAGCCACAGCGCCACCCAGAAATCGGTGGTTGTGCTGATCGCTTGCATGATCGGCACCGTGAGCAACGAACCCAACACACCGAACCCGATCAAAAGCGGCCTGCGGCCGATCACATCGGACAACGCACCAGCCAGCGGTTGGAGCAGAACCAGGAATAGCAACGTGGCGGCCGTGATCAATGACGACGAGTTCTTCGAGATCCCGCCCGTATTCACCAGGAACTTCTGCATGTACACGGTGTACGCATAGAAGGCCACGGTCCCGCCCAGCGTCAGACCCATTACCGTCCACACAGATCGCATGTGGCCGGCCAGAGCCTTCAACGAACTCGTCCGGCGACGTCCTGCGGCCAGTTCAAACGCTTCGGTCTCCTGCAGCGTTCGGCGCAGATACAGCGCGACCACAGCCAGCACGGCTCCGATCACGAATGGAATGCGCCAGCCCCAGGCGTCCAATTCTTCGGGGGTCAGAAAGACCTGCTGCAGCAGCACCAGGACGAAGGTCGCCACCAGTTGCCCGCCCTGCAACGTCACGTATTGAAAGCTGGAATAGTAGCCGCGCCACTTGGGCACAGCCATTTCGGAAAGGTACACCGCACTAGTGCCATACTCGCCGCCGACGCTGATGCCCTGCACCATGCGAGCCAACACCAGTACCACCGGAGCCGCAAAGCCCAACGTTCCGTAGCCCGGACACAACGCGATCGCCAGCGATCCCCCGCACATCAACAGCACAGAAAGCGTGAGGGCTGCTTTACGCCCGTGCTTATCCGCGTAAGCACCCAGCAGCAGCCCTCCGATTGGCCGCATGAAGTACCCCACCGCGAACACCGCCGCCGTATTCAGCAGCTGCGCAGTCTGGTTCCCCTGCGGAAAAAACGCCTTCGCAAAATACAACGAGAACGACGAATAAACGAGCCAGTCATACCACTCGACCAGGTTGCCGATGGTGCCACCAACAATCGATCGGATCGGGCTCTT
>CANIIC010000079.1 GCA_947467395.1 Bryobacterales bacterium | reverse complement strand
GGCATCACCGGCCCCGCCCGCCAAGCCGCAGTGGTGCTCTCCTCCATGCCCGTCGCCGTCGTGACGACGATCCTCGCCCTGGAATTCAACCTCGATCCCGAATTCGTGACGAGCGCTGTCTTCGTTTCCACGCTGCTGAGTCCTTTCACCCTCACACCGTTAATCGCCTACCTCTCCTGACGGCATGCAGCCGGTAGCGAGACGCGTGGCGTTTTTTTTGCAACTTCCCGGCGCGAGCGGTGTTCTTAGCGGTAATGCCTTCTTTCGCGATTTGGGTGATCGCGTGCCTGCTGTCCGTCTCTGCCACCGCGGCTCCGACCTTCACGCTCATCCTCGGCCAACCGACGGATCGTTCCGTAACGGTAGGCCTGCGCTCTGACACCGCTGTCGAAGCCTACCTGGAGTACGGCCTGAAAACCGCAGTCTACAACGCCCAAACCGGCCCCATCACTCTACCGGCCGACCCCTACGCCACAGGTTTCTTCGCGTCCCAAATCCTGGTGAACAACCTCCAGCCCGACGCACGTTACTTCTACCGGTTGCGGTACCGCCCTGCTGGCTCTACGACCGCATTCTCCGCCGATCCCGAGAGCTCGTTCCACACCCAACGTCCTCCTGGCAGCACCTTCGTCTTTGGTGTTCAAGGCGACTCTCACCCGGAGCGTGAGAAGACCATGTTCAACTCCGCGCTTTACACCCAAACCCTACGCGCCATGGCCGCCGAGCAGCCGGACTTCTACATCACCAACGGCGACGACTTCAGCGTCGACACCCTGCCCACGCCCTACACCCAGGCGGCCGTAACCGGTCGCTACACGCTGCAACTTCCTTACTTCGACAACCTCGCGCGCTCCGCTGCATTGTTTCTAGGCACCGGCAACCACGAAGAAACGTCGCTCTCCAACTACAACCTGCCCGCCGACTCCGCCAACAGTAACCGGGTGCCCATCTGGGCACAGAACGCGCGCAACTTGTACTACCCGTCACCCGGCCCCTATGATGCCAACACAGGCACCTTCTACTCGGGCAACGCGACCGTGCTACCCGGCATCGGCGTGCTGCGCGACTACTACGCCTGGCAATGGGGCGACGCTCTGTTCGTGGTCATCGATCCCTACTGGAGTTCGCCCGCCCAGGTCGACACCGGCCTCGGGGGCCAAAACGGAGGCGGCACCAGAACCCCGGACAAATGGTCCATCACGCACGGCGACCCGCAGTATCAGTGGCTGAAGCAGACTCTGGAACAGAGCACAGCGAAGTGGAAATTTATCTTCGCGCACCACGTACTCGGCACCGGCCGAGGTGGCGTCGACATCGCGGATCAATTTGAATGGGGCGGCAAGAACGCAAACGGGACCATCGGATTCCCCACGAACCGCCCCACCTGGACTCTCCCGATTCACCAGCTGATGGTGGTCAACAAAGTCACCATCTTCTTCCAGGCCCATGACCATCTGTTCGCCCGCGAAGAACGAGACGGCGTCGTCTATCAGTCCTTGCCCAACCCCGCCGACAACACGTACACGGCCTTCAACGCCGATGCCTACCCCACCGGCACCGTGTTTCCCAACTCTGGCTACACCAAAGTCACAGTAGGCCCTTCTGCGGTGAAAGTCGATTACATCCGCCAGTGGCTCCCCTCGGACGAACGACCGCCAGCGCAAGTGAGCGGCGCTACGCAGTTCTCCTACACCATCAACGCCCCAACTCCAGCACCTGCCATCACCAGCGTGAACACGGCAGGCGGCGGAGCCACCATCGCGCCCAACACCTGGATCGAGATCAAAGGTTCCAATCTTGCCACAACCACGCGCATCTGGCGGACGTCAGACTTCATCAACGGGCAACTGCCCACCACACTAGATCGCGTGTCCGTCCTAGTCAACGGCAAGCCTGCCTACATCTACTACGTCAGCCCGACGCAGGTGAACGTCCTGACGCCGACGGACGCACTCCCACCCTCCGCGCAGGTCCAGGTCTCCGCGGCGACCTTCTCGGCTCCCGCCGCAGCCCTGGCCCCGGCGCTATTTACGTTCAGCGGCACGCCCTATGTAGCCGCAGTTCACGCTAACGGAGCGCTAATCGGCCCCACGACGCTCTACCCCGGCACGTCCACACCAGCGCAACTAGGCGAAACTATTCAGATCTATGGCAACGGCTTCACGGTTCCACCCGGGGCGCTGATGGCTCTGCCTTCGATCACCATCGGCAATATCCCGGCGGTCGTCACCTTCGCCGGCCTCGTTGCTCCAGGTGAGTATCAATTTAATGTTGTCATCCCGCCCAACGCGCCAGCGGGCGATCTCCTATTAACCGTTCACTTCGGCGGCCTCTCCACTCCGAGCGGTACGCTGGTGAGCATAAGAAACTGAGGACTTTTCGTGCGAAACCGTCTTGTAGTGACTTTTTTGATCAGCGCGGCCTCTGCCCTCGCGCAAATCACTTTCCCCAGCCTGAATACCAGCCCGTGGCTGGGCCAAGAACTGGTCGGCCGCGTGAGTGCGACGTCCGCTACGATCAACCTGGTCTTCGACAGCAGCACACAGGTCTTCATCGAGTACGGAACTTCTCCTGCTACGTACCCGGCGAAGACAACAACTCAGACCGCGACGGCGAACATTCCGCTAAACGTCGTACTGAGCGGCCTCAGCGCCAACACGCGTTACTACTACCGCGTGCAGTATTCGTTGGGATCCACCTTCACGGCGCGGCCCGAACGAACGTTCATCACGCAACGTTCGCCCGGTTCATCCTTCAGCTTTGTCATTCAAGCCGATCCGCACATGGACAACAACACCTCAGCCGACGCCTATCAACTGACTCTGGCCAACGAGCTCGCGGATAAACCGGATTTCATGATTGACCTGGGCGACACCATGATGAGCGACAAGCTCAACGCGGCCGGTGTACCGGTGAACGGTGGGGCCAGCCCAAATGCCGCGGGCGTGCTCACGCGGACGCAGCTACTGCGTTCGTATTACGACCTCGCGACTCATTCGGTGCCGCTCTACCAAGCGCTGGGCAATCACGAAGGCGAGTGGGGTTCCAATCTCAACGGCACCTCGAACAACGTGGCCATTTGGGACACACAAAGCCGCACCGGATACTTTCCGAACCCATCTCCGGATGGCTTCTTCGCCGGCGACACACAATCCTACGATGCGACGGGCACCGCCTGCACGCCCAGCCAGTCTATTACTTGCGGACTGGGTCAGCGCCGTAGCTACTATTCGTGGGTGTGGGGCGATGCACTATTCATCGTTCTGGACCCCTTCTGGAATCAAACCGCGAGCGCCACCCAACCCGGCGGGGGCAAAGACTGCTGTCAGCGGAACGCGGGTTATTGGTCGCTCACGTTGGGTTCCACGCAGTATGCATGGCTGAAGCAGACGCTCGAACAGAGCACAGCCAAGTACAAGTTCGTCTTCTCTCACAATCTGGTCGGTGGTGTGAATCCAAGCGTGAATGGCGTGGATCAAGGCCCCATGCGCGGCGGCATCGAAGCAGCGAAATACCTGGAATGGGGCGGCTACAACCTGGACGGCACCTGGGGCTTCTCCACCTATCGCCCGAATCTCGCCATGCCCATCCACCAGTTACTTGTGGCGAATCATGTCACCGCCTTCTTCCATGGGCATGATCACTTGTACGCTCACCAGAGCCTGGACGGCATCGCCTATCAGGACGTTCCCCAGCCCAGCGCACTGAACACCAACCTCGGAACTCGGGCTGCAGACTACGGTTATACGCAAGGCACCATGCTGGGAGGCCGAGGCTATCTCCGCGTGCAGGTCGCGCCCAGTGGCGTAACGGTGCAATACATCGAGACCTGGTTACCGTCCGAACAGCGTGCGAATCAAACCAATCGCATGGTCGCCGATTCCTACACGCTGACGGAAGCCACCGTGGCAGATCCACCGGTGATCTCCAGTGTCGCGACCGCCGCCAGCGGGGCCACTGTGATCTCCGCGAATACCTGGGTCGAGATCAAAGGCACTAATCTCGCGACGACCACGCGTACTTGGCAGAGCGCCGATTTCTCCGGAAATCAGATGCCGATTCAACTCGACGGCGTCACCGTGACCGTCAACGGTAGGCCCGCATACATTTACTACATCAGCCCTACACAAGTGAACATCCTAACGCCTCCGGATCTCACCGCGGGAACCGTATCCATCCAGGTCTCGGTGAACGGCGCTTTCAGCGCCGCAACTAGCGTTCCCGTGCAAACGCTATCGCCGTCACTGTTCACGTTCAACGGATCGGCAAACGCAGCCGCAACGCATGCCGACGGAAGCCTCCTCGGACCAGCGACACTCTACCCCGGATTGACGACGCCCGCGAAACCCTCGGAGATCATCATTCTTTACGGCAATGGCTTCGGGTCCACCTCACAACCCGTGGCGCCGGGCTCTTCGCAACAGTCCGGCACACTCTCTCCGCTGCCGGTGATCACGATAGGCGGCGTACAGGCAACGGTGCAGTTTGCGGGCCTCGTAGCTCCTGGCGAGTATCAGTTCAACGTGGTGGTTCCACCTAACACAGCCACAGGTAACCAACCTGTGCTGGTGACCTACGGCGGTCAATCAACACAAACCGGAGTGGTGATCCCCGTTCAAGCCACGTCCTCGAGTAGTTCGCTGACGCTCACCAGCGCAGTGGGAAGCAACGGTGGAACCCTGCCTGCCGACTACACCTGCGACGGCACCGGCTCGACGCCGCCCTTGTCCTGGTCCAATCCGCCGACAGGAACGAAAGAATTCGCGCTGCTGATGACCACACTGCCCGGTGATGGCAGCACCAAGTGGAACTGGGTGCTGTACAAAATCCCAGCCACCGTCACGAGTCTCGCCAAAGACAGCTTCCTGGTGGGCACTTTGGGCGTCGGCAGCGACGGACCCGGCACCGTGTACAATCCGCCGTGTTCGCAGGGGCCGGGGTCAAAGGTCTACACGTTCACCCTATATGCGCTGGCCTCCACCCCCGTGTTCAGCGTTCCCGCCGAGCAGGTGAACGGCAAGGCCGTGACCGATGCGATCGCAGGAATCACACTGGGATCGGCGTCACTGAACCTTTCATACGCGAGAACATCCGGGACTGGCTCCAGTGCAGCCTGCCTGATGGTGCGGAACTCCACTAATGCGTCCAAGTCCGGCACCGCATCCGTCAGTTGCGACAGCACATATGCGTATGTCGGCTCGATTGGAATCACGACGGGTCCGATGATGAACGGCATCACATCGACAAATCTGCAGATCCCTACGCCGCAGAATTTCCAGGGCGCCAACGGCTGGAAGATTCCCTTGAACCCAGCGATCGCCGCCGCTCCCACAACGGTAGTAGACGGACCTATCGGCGTGGCGATCAACGGGGTTCCTATCTTCAACCCGTGCACGCAGGGAGGCAATAATTGCGCGACCACCGGCGACACGAAGGCCATAGGACAGCTCGACACATGCAATGGTCACGCGGGACGAGCCGATGACTATCACTATCACGCGGCACCGACGTGCATGATGGCGGATCAGGCTCGCGCGTACTGGGACACGCATCCGTTAGGCTGGGCGTTAGACGGTTTCTCCATCTTCGGCTTCAACGACGCAGACGGCTCCGTGGCCACGCGGGATGCGAATTGCGGAGGCAACACAAAGACCGTCCCTAATGCGCCCTCCGGTTACAGTTACCACGTCACGAACGTGTACCCATACGTCACGAACTGTTTGATGGGCACACCAAGTCCAGACCTACCCAATCAAGGTTCGAAATACAAGCCGTTCCGACAACCGCCGGTGACGCCGTTCAATGTTTCGGGCATGACCCTGACGAACGATTCGGATGGATATCAGGTGTTGCAATTCACCTCAGCGATCAACTTCACCACGACGGAGAACGGTACCGATCGATACCCCAACACCCCTGGCACGTATCGAATCCGCTACAAACAAGTGACCGGGGATGCGTTGATCCCCTTGCTTGCCCAGAAACCGAATACCACGGCTTGCTGGAACTTCCAGTTCCAGAACAGCGCCAGCGTGACGACACAGCCGGACGTCGCGTACTGTAAGTAACTTGATCATGAAAACCCTGCGAACAGCTTTGTGGATCGCTTGCAGTCTGCCCATGCTCGCCCATGACCTGGAAGATAACCGAGCAACGCTGGTCCTGCGTGACCGGACGCATATTTCGGTTTCACTCTTTCTCAACTATTCCGAGGCGCTGCACAAGGCACTGCTCCCGCAACGGGAGTTTGGAGCATTCCTGCTGATCTACTCGGCGATGAAGCCCGAAGATCTGCAAACCGAGCTCGTGCGAGCCCAACGTAAATTTGAGGCGTCCACCCAGATCCTCGCACAATCCCCGGCGGGGGCTCGCCTCAGCCTATCGGGGTGGACCTGGCCGGATGCGAAGCAGGTTCAAGCGATGCTCCAGCACCAGGTGATGCAGGCGATGGTCGATGGACATGTGCACGCGCCACCTACAGAAATTCGAGCGGACGCAGTGGCGACGTATGCGGTCGGTTCGGTGACGATCACCTTCCCGGAAGAGTTTCAAAAAGTCTTAGTGGTCTCTTATCGCCCCAGTCAGGTATGGGTGGAGGGAAAGAACCCGTCGCCACCGATCACATTCTGAGCGCCCCATTTGTAGGATACTGGGCCGCATGCGCACTTCGATTCTGCGACTCTCCCTGTGTGTACTGGCACTCGCTTGGGGCACCAGCGCCTCGACACCACAGAACCGAACCACCACCGGCGAATTCATCATTGAGCCACCGACTCTGATCAACCTCGGCTTCGAGTGGCATATCCAGGGCGATGACAATCGCAACGCTCAAGTCGAAGTCCGCTATCGCAAGAAGGGCGCGACCACTTGGGAAACGGCACTGCCGCTACTCCGCCTCAATCAGGAACACATCTTCCGCGAAAACTTCCTCGACGTGGTCGTTCCCAACATGTTCGCCGGCAGCATTCTCGACCTCGAACCCGCAACCGAGTACGAATGTGAGTTCACCTTGAAAGACCCCGACGGATCGCGCGGCGCGACGCGCAAAGTGGTGATCGTCCGTACACGCCCGGAACCGATGGCGTCCACCACAGGCCGAACATTCCACGTCTATCCGCACGGATTCAAGGGCACCAAGCAGGAGCCCGCCTTCGAAGGCTTGCTCTGCGCCTACTACCTGACGTGCTCCGGAACCGACTGGGCCACCGCCGCACGTCCGCGCGTCAAACCCGGGGACACGATCCTGGTGCACTCCGGCACCTACAAATACGATCGCTTCGAATACACCAACAACCTCTCGGTTAGCACGGTTCCCTTCGATGGAACTTACTACCTGACCGCCAGCGGCACCGAAGACAAACCCATTGCGATCAAAGCGGCGGGTGATGGCGAGGTGATCTTCGATGGCAACGGGGCGTTCAACCTGTTCAACGTCAAGGCCGCGAATTACAACTACTTTGAAGGCCTCACCATCCGCAACACGGACATCGCCATCTGGGCGGGCACGCAGTTCATCGTTGGATCGAAGGGGCTCACGGTGAAACACTGCCGCTTCGACAACATCGGGATGGGCGTCTATACGAACTACTCCGGGTCGAGCAACTTCTACATCGCCGACAACTACTTCATCGGAAAGAATGACCCCGAACACGTGATCGGCTGGAACGGTGACTTCTGGAATCAGTTCGGCCAAAAGTTCCCACCACAGATGCCTTCCTACATTGCGGTGAAAGTTTATGGCCCGGGCCACGTGATCGCCTACAATTACGTAGCGAACTTTCACGATGGCATCGACATCGAGACGTATGGCAACCCCGACGGTTCGGCGGCCTCAGATGGCCCGAAGTATCCGTCGCGCCAATATTGGGATCGGCGGCCGGTGGCTATCGATTTTTACAACAACTACATGACCAACTTCCATGACAATCCGTTCGAGACGGATGGGGGGATGCACAACATTCGCGTCATGCGAAACATGATGATCAACTCCGCTTCGCATGCCTTCTGCAATCAGCCTTCAAACGGCGGGCCAACGTACTGGGTGCGCAACATCGCGTATCATCTGCCGGGCGGCTCCACGAGATTGACGAACGGGTCGGCGGGGGTGTTGTTCTACAACAACACGATTCTTTCTGAGACCACAGCCCAAGGTGCCTCGAACGTCCACTGGCGCAACAACCTATTCCTGGGCGAGAACTCGCAGCCGGTGCTGTTCGACATCACGACGTACACCAGCTACACGTCTTCCGACTACAATGGTTTCCGCCCGAACCCCGGCGCCGAGACGTCCTTCCAGTGGAGCGCGCCAAGCACCATCGCCGAATTCCCAGGCCCCGGCCACACGCCGATGCTGCGCACCGAGAAGTTTGCGACTCTCGCCGAATACAGCAAGGCCGCCGCACGCGATCAACACAGCGTGCTGGTGGACTACGACATCTTCATGAACGTACCCCGGCTGGATCGCAACGATCTGAGCAAGGTGCAGCGAGTCTACAAAGCCGAAGACTACGACTTCCGGTTGAAACCCGGCTCCGCCGCTGTGGACAAAGGCATCGCACTGCCCACGGTCAGCCAGCGCTTTCACGGTGCCGCGCCCGATCTGGGGGCCATCGAAGAAGGCGAAGCCACGCCGCACTACGGCCCCCGCCCGTAATCAACGCAGAGATTCGGAAACAATCACGGCTTCACCGGGCTGTAAGTTGCCGGACAGCACCTCGGTATCGTGCCCATCCGTGATGCCGGTGGTAATCTTACGATCTTCGGTCGCACCGCTGGAGTTCAATACCATCACGGATTTATTGCCGCGATAACGCAGAGCGGCGTTCGGAACTTTAATCGCGTTCGGATGCTCCGCGCTCAGGATGCGAATATTCGCTGTCATACCAGGCAGCAGTTGCACCGGTGCTTTCGCGACATCCAGCACCACGTCGTAGGAGATGACGTTGTTCACATTGACCGCACTCCGGCGAATCTGCCGTACCTTGCCGTCAAACGTGGTCCGGGGGAACGCGTCCACGGTGAACGTCGCCGGATCGCCGACCTGCACTCGACTGACGTCCGATTCATCGATGTCCACATCCACCTGGACTTTGCTCAGGTCCTCGGCTATTTGGAACAACTCAGGAACCTGCATGCTCGCCGCGACCGTCTGCCCCACCGCGACATCCACCACCAGAACTGTCCCGTCAATCGGGGAGACGATCTTCGACCGTTCCAGATTCACCTGTGCCTGTTGGAATGCGGCCTGCGACTGCACCAGCTGATCCTTCGCGGATTCTAGTTGTGCTTTGGCTGCGTCGCGCTCCGCGATCTTCTCTTCCACGTTCAGCTGACTGATTTGCCATTGCGCCGAGGCACCTTCCGCATCCTCGGCGGCCATATCCCGCGTGGCCTTGGCCGACGCCAGATCGTCCACGGAGGCGATCATCCCCAACCCTTGCTGGCGATTCACTTCTACTTCGTAGTGCTGTTCGACGCTGGCGAACTGCCGGCTGAGTGCCTGATAACGAGCAACCTCGCTCCTGGCCGCGGCAATGCCGCCTTCGGCGACACGAAGTTGCGCTTCCGCGGACGTGACCGCGGCGCGGGCGGAATTCACGTCGGCCTGAGCGGAACTCATCACATCCTGAAGCGGCCGCGGATCGATCTCAGCCAGCAACTGGCCTTTGTGGACCTTGCTCTCATAATCGACATAGAGTTTCGTGATAACGCCGGAGATCTGCGCGCCCACACCCACGGTCAGCAGTGGATTCACGCTTCCGGTAGCCGTCACCACCGATTGAATGTCGCCTTGCGCAACAGGTGAGGTTTCATAAACCTTGTGCAAGGTGGGATGGGTGTAGCGCCACAGCGGCCACGCGACCAGCACAGCGACGGCAGTCACCAACAGGAGCCTCTTCATATCCACACGCTCCCTTCGCCGGAGTAGACGCGGCAGCCTCCTCTTGGGTGACTAGCCTGCGTACGGGATTTTCGTCACCTTCCGATGGGATGGCCGCCCGGGCACTTTAGGTCCTGCGACTCCCTCTGCCAGGCGATACATCTTTACGAGCCAGAGGCGCATAGTGAAGGCAAGATGAAACGCACTGCATTGCTTCTCCTGTTCGGAATCACCGTTTTTGGGGCAGCGCCGGAACCTACCCCCAGCAAGAATCCGCTGGCGGCCACCAGTTCCCAGTTGCGAACCCTCACTCGGGACGCCTCGCGCGCGGTGGTCGAAATTGAAGTCACCGGCTACGGTTCGGGGGGTGAAGACGGTAACGTCGGAGTCGTCACCCGCCAGCAAGGCTTGGGCTCCGGAGTCATCATCGATCCGGACGGCTATATCGTCACCAACGCGCATGTGGTCGCGGGTGCCATGGATGTAAAAGTCTTGTTGTCTTCGGCCACCGATGAAGACGATGACGCTTCACCGCGGCGACTGGATGCGAATGTTCTGGGAGTCGACCGTGATTCAGATCTGGCACTACTCAAAGTCAATGCGTCTGATCTTCCGGCGCTGACGTTCGCCTCCATCGAGAGCTTGCGGCAGGGCGATCTGGTGTTGGCGATCGGCAACCCCATGGGACTGCGGAATTCGGTCTCCCTCGGAGTGGTGAGTGCCACGGCGCGGGCCGTAGGCGAGACCAGCCCGTTCGGTTACATCCAGACCGACGCGTCGATCAACCCGGGCAATAGCGGCGGCGCGTTGATCGATGCGGAAGGCCGCTTGGTGGGCATCAACACGTTCATTCTTTCGAGGTCCGGCGGCAATGAAGGACTGGGCTTCGCGATTCCGGCGAACATCGTGCAGGATGTGGTCACGCAACTGCGCGCGCACGGACGGGTGGAGCGCGGTGAAATCGGTATTCTAATGCAGGACATCTCGCCGGCCATGAGCTCGGCGTTATCGCTGCCGCGCGCACGCGGTGTGATCGTGGCCGACGTAACCCCCGAGAGCCCCGCTGCGGCAGCCGGGCTGCAGATCGGCGACCTCTTAACCTCAGTAAATGGCGTGCGCGTGTCGAGCGTGAGTCAATTCCGGTCTTACGCATACTCGCAGCGACCGGGCCAGACGGTGCACGTGGAACTCATGCGCGATGGCGATACGCATCGGGCCGATATCGTGATGCGGCCTCGACATACGGCATATGACCCCCTCGCGGCATTATCTTCGCCCGATACACACTTGATCCCCCGCCTCGGTATTTTGGGCATTGAGATTGACCGGGACGTGGCCGCATTGTTGCCCCCGCTGCGGGAACAGTCTGGGGTGATCGTCGCGACCAGGGCGGCGGAGGGGCTCGGCCAAGTGGTGGATCTGCAGGCCGGAGATGTGATCCATGCAATCAACGGTTCGCCGGTGGCGACACTGGAATTCCTGCGGAACAAGGTAAGTGAACTGGGCCGCGGCTCGGCTGTCGCGCTTCAGATTGAACGGGACGGGCAGATGCAGTACGTCGCGTTTCAGTTGGAGTAGCCCCCGCGAATCCGGGGCTCCCGATCCCCTCCACACAGGATCATGATCTTGCCCCTCGTGGAGGGATCATAGATACGTCGATGTCCTTTTTTACCCAGTATGCGCGCGGCGGAGTGGTCTGTTTGTTGTTCGCAACCACCGTCCTCGCCCAGGAAGCCGTCATCCCCGCACTGATTCCCGACACCGCTCAGGCGGCCATTCCTCCGGCAATTCCCGGCGGGAACCGCATGTTTGGGGTGCTGCCGAACTATCGTACAGCGACGGCGGCTGAAGAAGGCACAGTGATCCCAGCGAAGCGTAAGCTGTTCATCGCACGCAAGGATTCCACCGACTATCCCCTATTCTTCGTCACCGGTATCTTCGCGGGATTGAACCAGTGGACCGGCCAGGAGCCGTCCTTCGGGCAAGGGGCAAAGGGCTTCGGACATCGCTACGCGACGAATTACATCGATCTCGCGGTGGGCAACATGATGGCGGAGGGCGTGTTCCCTTCCCTGCTGCATCAGGATCCTCGGTACTTCGTGCGCGGCACGGGATCGAAATGGGCTCGTGCTCGCTACGCCGCAACACGCGTGTTGATCACACGTCAGGATGGGCACAAGACCAACTTTAACTATTCGGAATGGTTGGGTAACGCCAGCGCTGTGGCGTTTTCGAACGTGTATTATCCCGACGGACGGAACTTCACGAACAACTATCGCAAGCTGCTGTGGCAGGTGGGCACAGATGGACTCTCTCAGTTATTGAAAGAGTTCTGGCCCGACCTGCAACGCAAGTTCTTCCGTCGCGGCGCTGACAAGAAACTGCTTAGCGCGCCACAGCAGTAGCCCAGGTGGCTTCCTGCATTTCGAGCAGCAACTCTTCCGTGGATTCCCAGTTGATGCAGGCGTCCGTAATAGATACGCCGTACTTCATGTTCTCCGAAATCGACTGGTTGCCTTCGAACAAGTTCGATTCCACCATCATGCCCATGATCGCGTCGCTCTCGCGCATCTGTTCGACGACGTCGCGGAACACGATCGGCTGGCGGCGGTAATCCTTGTTCGTATTGCCGTGGCTGCAATCGATCATGATCTTGGCGGGCAGGCCGGCCTTGGTCAGTTTCTCCACCGACTTCGCGACGCTTTCGCGATCGTAGTTCGGCTTCTCGCCCCCACGCAGAATGATGTGCCCGTGCGGGTTACCTGATGTGGAGACAATCGAGGTGCGCCCGTCCTCATCCATCCCCAGGAACGTGTGCGGCACGCGCGAGGCCTTGATCGCGTTGATGGCCGCATCGATGTTGCCATCGGTGGTGTTCTTGTAGCCAACGGGCATGGAGAGGCCCGAAGCCATCTCGCGATGCGTCTGCGATTCGGTCGTGCGCGCGCCGATGGCGGCCCAGGCGATCAAGTCAGCAAAGTATTGAATGGTGATGGGGTCCAGCGCTTCGGTGCCGGCGGGCAGGCCCATCTGATCCAGGTCGACCAGCAGCTTGCGAGCCTGCGTGAGGCCTTCTTCCATTTCGAAGGTGCCGTTGTGATGCGGATCGTTGATGAAGCCCTTCCACCCAACGGTGGTGCGGGGTTTCTCGAAATAGGCGCGCATCACGATGAGCAGCTTGTCGCACTTGTCCGCCACTTTCTTGAGGCGGCGCGCGTATTCGAGCGCGGCTTCAGGATCGTGGATGGAGCAGGGCCCGACCACCATCAGCTTCTTGTTGGATTTCCCCGCGAGGATCTTCTGGATCTCGTGACGAGTCTCCATCACCGTCTTGCTGCCTTGGCCTAACGGCAGGCGGCTGGTGAGCTCTTTGGGGGAAATGATCGGGTGATAACCCTTGATGTGTTGGTCGTAGATGCGTTCCATGCTGACAGGGGGCCCGGCGATGCACATCGTGGGGCTCCTTCTATGCTACCGCGTCGCCTACACTGGAAACATGAGCGATGGTCGCGAAGAGCGCGAAGAACTCAAAAAACGCAAAGAGGACGAGAAACCGGAAGAACGCCGGGATCGCCTGGAACACGACGACGAATACGAGTGGGAACCCGAACGGGGCGGTTCCTAACCGGCATCCCTGCAAGTATTTAGGGCACCAGCATCACAGGAGCCTGCCAAAAAGCGGCTTTCTGCGAATTGGGGCTGAGCACGCTTACCTGTAGCGTGTATTCACCGGTTGCGAGACTGTCGATCGGAAAGTTCAGCTTGATAGGCATCGTATTGAGCCGGTTCGCGACCTTCTCGGTGACGGTCACGGGCGCGGTCTCGAAGACTTTTTCGTCACCGCGATAGAAGGTAACGAAGGCCACCAGCGGCTGCGGCGGCGTTGTATTCTCCGTCGAGAGACTTTGCTGGTAAGCCTGCAGGTAGACGTAGAACGGTTTGTTCTTACTGAACACGCGCGTCACGCTGGGGATCAGCTTCATGCCGTCCTGCACCAGAGGATTCACCGCCTGCTCCACCTGGCTCTTCTCTTTGTTCTTGTTCGCATTGAACAGGGCGTCGTTCATTTCGGCGCGCTGGCTGCTGAGCACCACCGAGCTGATGGCGAGCTTCGTATCCGCCGGATCGGTGGCGGGCTTCAGCAGAGGAATGGTGATGGCGGTTTCATACGTCCCGATGCGGCCAGTCTCGGCATCGCGCGCGAGGAACTTGATCCGATAGTTTCCGGGGAGCACGGTGAAACCCGTGTCGTATGTGATCGGGCGATTGGCTAGTTCTGAAGCCGTGGCGTCGCTGAGTTTAATATCGACGTTGTCGCGAATGTTGTTGGCTGGACCGCCGCTGCGGATTTCGCCCATGAAGTCGATCACCGTGCGCTCTGCCCCGCCCCGCTTGGCGAGCGCAAGTTCACTGCCAGGGATCTTGATGGCGATAGGCACGAAGAATTCAGCCCGATTCAGCTGGAAGTAGTTCACCTCCAGGGCCATGGTCAATTCCGTGATGGGATCACCCAACATGAAGGCATCTTCGAGTTGGCGTTCCTTATCGGCAGTGCTGAACTTCTTGAACTCCTTGCCAGCGTAGTAGCTGTCGCGATACTCGATGGTGGCGTTCGCGGCGAGTTCCCCGACGAGCGTGATCTTGATTTTGCGCTGCTTGCCGTCTAGCGCAGCGTTCGTCGTGTAGTAACCGAGCACGTAGTAACTGGTGATGGAAGCCTGCGCCTGTTTGATCCCCAGGCCGAGATCATTCGCGTCGAGCAGGGCCTTGCCGCCGGTGTCGGCTGCGAGCGACCACAGGGTATCCTGCGAACGCTGCAACCCGGTCATTGCGTTCATCGCCGCCACGCCAGTGTAGGCTCCGTTGCCGCCGGGAGTGCCGCGACTGGCATCGCCCATAGGGGCGGAGGCAACCAGTCCGCGGGCATCGATGCTGAAGATGGAGACACCCGCGCGAGTCGCTGCGTTTACGGTGGCGCGGAGTTGGGCCTGATTATCGGTGCCGTTCAGTCGGAGGCCGCTAGCAAAGTAGATCAGCGACTTCTTCTCATTCAGCTGCCCGAGCATCTTCGCCGCGGTTTGCAGGGCCGAGAGCTGACGGTCCGTGCGGAAGATCGCGAACTCACCACCGCTTTGCCCGAAGGCTCCATCAGCGACGGGTTCCGGCACGTTCTGATCCTCGCCGATGATCATGGTTTCCAGCGTGGCCAGCAGCCGCTCACGATCGGCGGTGAAGTCTTCGTGAACCAGCACTTCGTCTCCGGCGTACTTCAGAATCGCTACAAGATCGGCGGGCGTCATCTGCTTGCGAATGAAGTCCTGCGCGGAGGTGATGGCGCGAATCTGATCGGCAGGCGGCATGGCGCTCATGTCGAAATAGAGCGCGAGCAGGCGGCGGTCGGCGTACTTGAGATCCAGCGGTCTTTCGGCGGAGATGGCGGAATGCGCGAGGCGCGGGATCGCGCTGGCGCGGTCGGCAAGTACGGGCGCGGGCTGAATCTCTTCGAGCTTTTGAAACTCAATGAAGGAAACAGTTTGTGCGATGCCGTTCTCGGTGACGACGAAGTCCTTGGCGGTGAGGCCTTCGATGGGCTTGCCGCTCTTGTCCTTCACCGTGACTTGCTGCACAACGAGACGCGTGTCGGAACGGAAGACGGGTTCTTCGGTGGCAGCGGGCGGCTGCGCGAAAGCGAGTGCAGCGATCAGGAAGAGAGAGATTGTGGTGCGCATCGTTAGAACCTCACTCGCAAAGACGTTTGAACGGTGCGCATCTGGCCGGCGGGATTCTGCAGGCCAAATTGTGCGCTCGTGATGATGGTATTCCAACTGGGGAAGACCGGATGATTCAGGGCGTTGGTGGCGTCGAGCCGAAGATCGGCGTTGAAGCGATCACCCCAACGGAAGGTGCGTCCAATGGAGGCGTTCAACGTCAACTGCGAGGGACCGGTGATCGTGTTCCGTCCCGAGTTGCCCCACTGGCCGGGTGCAGGCGCGGTGTAGGCCGCGGGATTCAGGAAGAGGCCCGGAGGCGCCGCGTATGGATCGGCTCCCGTGTAGTTCGCGCGGATGCTGCTGGTGACGCCGGTGCCGGGCACCGAGGCAACGATAGAGGGAGTGAGCGGGAGGCCGGTGCCGTAGCTGAGTTGGGACACGAAGGTCCATTCGCGGAGGAAGGCTGCTGCTCGGGTGGTAGGACCGACACCCAAGAAGCCAAAGCCTGCGCTGTTGGTGGTGTACTGCAGTTGCGCAGTGGTCAGGTGGCGCTGATCGAAGTTGGAGCGGGCCCGTTCGGCACGGAGGTCCAGCCAGTTCTGCGCAGTCAGGAAGCCTACTCCGGCAAGTGCGGCGTTATCGATGGACTTCGAGTACGTGTACTGCAGCTCCGCGGTAAAGCCCCGGCGTAAGCGGCGGCGCAATTGCAGGGTTCCCGCCTGTCGCGAGGAGTTGCCATTCGAGGACATGTACGAGAAGCCACTGGGGCAACTGCTGCACGGGTTCACTCCGCCGGGAGCGTAGGTATTCGGCAGGAATTGCTGGACGCCTCTGGTGCCCTTGATACCAAGATAGGTGGCGACCATTTGTAGCGCGAAGGGCAGGTCGCGTTGCACGGAGAGCTGCCAGTTCTGCGCGTAGCCAACCCTGAAGCGCGGGTCGATGCCAAAGGTGGTGGCGGTGATGTTCGGTGAGCCTCGGAAACCATTGGCAAGGGTCAGCGGTAACGCCGCGCTGTTCTGCACGCGGAGGCTGGTGGACAGCGGAGCTTGTTGCGCCATCTGCGAGGCGATCGACTGATAAATGGAGTTGTCGAAGTAGACACCGTAACCGCCTCGGATGACAACGGACGAAGCCGGGAACGGACGCCAGGCGAAGCCCAGGCGCGGGGCAACGTTGTTCTTGTCCGGCTCAATCAGCGAAGGGCCAACGATCGGCGTGGCGGTAGCGAAGTTGCCGGTGGTCACCATGTTCACCAGGCGACCATAGCGTTCGCGGATGGGCGAGTTGTATTCCCAGCGCGTGCCGAGCGTGAGGGAGAAGCCAGAGCCTACGCGCCAATCGTCGCTCACGTAGGCGTCCCAGGCGTTGGAACGGAAATATTTGTCGGCGTTGCCAAATGCGATCGACGCGGCGTCGGGGATGCCGTACAGGAAGCCCGCGAAGTCCGAACCCGCGGCGGCTCCGGTGAAGGTGAAGGTTCCACGCGCGTCTTGCTGAGAGATGTTGTTGAACTGATTGCGGCGGAAATCAAAGCCAACAGTCAGATTGTGGCGCGAGAGGGCTTTGAAGATATCCGCGGAGAAGCCATGGCTTTGCGTCGCCGACGATGCGTACTGTTGTTCTCCAAGCTGCGAGATTCCGTTAGCGAAACTCAGGGTCGGGGGGCCCCAATT
>CANIIC010000078.1 GCA_947467395.1 Bryobacterales bacterium | reverse complement strand
TTGGCTTCGTACGGTCCTTCGATTTCCACCTGACCTACGTGCGGGTAGAACAGGAAGCCCGGGATCGCGCCCGGTGTATTCATGGTGCGCTGGAACGGACGATCCAACTCCGTGCCCGGCAGATCGTTGGTGGCGAGGAACGTCACGCCAATGGTGTGGAGGCCGGCCTTAATCGGGATCTTCTGCGTCGCACGCCCGTTGCCGGTCGTGTTCGAGATTTCTCTGTCCCAATCGAACAAACGAACACGTTCGCCGTCTACGGTCACTTCCAGTTGCTCGCCCTTCACGCCGCCCAGCACCGCTTGGAAGTAGCCTGTGACGCCCTTCACCTTAAAGCTGTACTGGCCATCGGCGGGGAACTGATACTTGATCAGGATGCCGCCACGCGTACCGAACGGAAGCCCTTCGATGTGGTGGTTCTGCGCCGTATCGGCAGGCACTTCAAACACGGCCTGCGTAGGAGCCGAGACATTGCCGATCGCGAGGCGGCTGATCTTGCCGGCCGCCGACAAGTAGGCTTCCATCAAGGCCGGCGAAAGCGTCAAAGCACCGGCGATGTTGTCGAAGCCGCGCGTCGAATCGTCGCCGGGCAGGAACTTCGTCGCATCCACTTCCAGATTGAGTACGTCGCGAATGACGTTGGTGTACTCGGTGCGATTCAAACGATGGATTCCGGGAGGCGGCAGCTTGTTGACCGTGGTCCGATCCAGTTCCGTCTCCATCCAAGTGACCAGCGAATCAAGCGCCGCAGGTTCCGGACGTGGCATGCCGTTCGGCGGCATCAAGCCAGCCCGCAATTTCCGAATCACCAGCTCGCCCGTTTCAGCATGATCCGCAATGTGTGCGAAATCAAAGTTCTGCAACGTGAGCTTGGCCGTTTTCACCTTGTCGTTATGACAGCCGACGCAGTACCGGTCCACCACAGCCTTTTGAGCTGCGGCGCCGGCAGGCGCAGCCTTTGCGGTAGCCGCCTGTTTCGGAGCCGCTGCTGGCTTAGGCGCTTGGCCCGTAAGCAGCATCACCGACAGGGGCAATGCACACACGATCGCGAGTACAATCTTCTTCACAGATCCTCCGCCTAATGCGCCATTTAGCGCAGCGCGTTATAACCCGTTAGATGATATCACCCAAATCGCTCGGCTGCTAGGAGCCCTTCGGCATAGAAGTCCAAGCCCCTCATGAGGGTAGGCTGGATCTGCCCGAGGGCCGCTTGGGGTCAACGGAACCGAGGCCAACTTCCAATAAAACAAAAGGGGCCACCCTTGCGGGCAGCCCCTGGAGAACTCAACGACCGATACGCCTAGAACGTCAACCGAGCCACGAACGTACCGTTGCGCTGACCCAGCAAGCCGCTCAGCACACTGTACGTACCGAAGCCACCGCTATACAAGCCGGCGGTGGAACCGGTGGTGAACTTCGTGGGAGCCGTGGCGAAGTTACCCGCCACCGACGGATTCGGCAAACGCATCCGGTTGAAGATGTTGTTGAACTCCACACGGATGTTCAGGTTCACGCGTTCCTTGATCCGGAAGCTGCGCGCCAAATTCGCGTTCTCATCTGGCAAGCGAGTGCCCCGGAAGAAGCGCATCGCCGTCTGGTCCGCGCCCCACTGCCCGTTGGGGATATTTTCCCAGGCATTCGGGTTGATCACCTGATTCTTCGTCGGATCGAAGCAGTGGCAGTTGATGTCGATCGGATCCGTGCGCTGCTTTCCATCGTTGTCCACCCAGTTCACAGACCACGGACTCATGTAGCTGCCGTCCGCATTCCGCTTCAACTGCGCGCCACCCGGACCGCGGCCCAGGAAGTTGCTGATCGGCAACGTGCCGTTGCTGGTCGGGCGAGCCAACATCGGCGCGCTCTGATAGGCCATGAACACGCCCACGCCCCAGTCCGACAAAATCGCCGAAGCGAACTTGTTCGAAACCAGAGCCATGCCGCTCTTCTTCAGATCCGGCACCTGATACTGCACCGTGAAACGCAACGCCTGCGGACGATCGTTCACCGAATGCGTCTTGCTCAGCTGACGATTGAACACGTCAGAGATGAAGCTCATCGTGTCCAGGTTCTTTGACCACGTATAGTTCACGTTAAAGCTCAGGCCGTGGCTGAACCGCTGCGTCGCCGTAACCTGCAGCGAGTCATACCACGTGTTCCCCAGAGGAGCGCCCGCCAAGCCCGACGTCGTCGTCGCGTTGATCGGAGCGTACTGCGGATAGTCCAGCAGCGACTGGCGCACCGTCTGGTTGCCCGGGAAGTTGCCATACGGTAATCCGGTGATCCCGCGACCCGCCAACGTCGTACGCTGCGCCGTCGTCAGATTCTGCACCAGACCCGTCAGCAACGCCGATTCCGTGGAGTTCGTCAGATCTGTGAAGCCCAGGCTCTTCAACTTGTCCTGCGACAAGCCGTTGATCGTGCCCAGCCCGTTCGCCGTCCACCACGCACCGCGATTCGCGACGTAGTTGGCTTCCACCACTAGGTTGCGATTGATTTCGCGCTGGACGCCGATGTTCCACTGCAGCAGGCGAGCCGGCCGACCCGCGTTCGGGTCCAGCAACGACGGCATCGCGATTACCGCGCCCACCGGCTGTCCCACGTTTGCATCGAACGACGGCCACACCGCACGAACGCCCGCCGGCATGCCGTCCTGGAACAAGCCCGTCGTCAAACCCGAGTTTGTCGGGAACGCATTCGAGGAAGCCGAATTCGAAGTGAAGCCCACCGCCGTCGAAGTTGAGTTGTAGACAACTCCGAACGCCGCGCGGAATACCGTCTTCGAATCGATCTGATAGCCCACACCCACGCGCGGGCCAACCGCGTACGGATAGTTGCTCGCAAACTGGCACTTGCAGGTCGACTCAAACTGCGTCGCGCCCAGCCGTCCCGAGGCCGACGGATTCGGAACCGCCAGACCGGTCGAGCCGTTGCGTCCGTATTGTTCGTACGAGTACGTCCCGTAATCCCAACGCAAGCCGTAATCCAGCGTCAGCTTGCGAGTGATCTTCCAGGTGTCCTGCGCGAACAGCGCCGTCTGGCTCTTAATGTTGCTCAGCGCGATCGGGGCATTCTGGGAGTTCGCGCTCATGCCGCCTAACATGAACGAGGCCAATTCGAACCCATTGAAACCTTGGTTCGTCGTGACGTTCAGCAGCGACGGAGTTTCCGTCATGTTCCGGCCGAACGTGTACGTACCGTTCGTGTTCGTCAGCACGTAGTTCGGGTACTTCTCCAAGCGGTAGTCCATGCCGAACTTGTACGTGTGGCCGCCTGTGACGTAGCTCAACGTTGCGTTGCCCATCGGACGACGTTCATAAGACTTCGTCGGGAACGTCGTACCCAGCGGCGACATGCCGCCCACGTTTTCGTTCGTCGTATTGAAGCCGCTCACGATTCTGGGGAAGTACCGCGGCATCGTCTGGCCGGTCAGTCCCAGCTCCTTCAAGGAGTCGTAGTTGTTCACCGGCGATTCCAGATACAGAATCGCGTCGTTCCAACCGACGCCTACGTGCAGCAACAAGCGCGGGCTAATCGTGTGGTCATAGTTCAAGCGCGACGTGTAACCGTCGGCCATTGCCAGCACGCCCGCCGTGATCGTGTCCGGCAGCGGATCCGCGCCAGCTGCGGTGCGCGGCGTCGTCGTCTGCGTGTACTGGAAGTAGAAGCTCAGGCGACCCTTCGAACCGATATTCTGGTCCACCTTCACAGACGGGATGCGTGTGGAGCGGCTGCTATCGAACGTACCCGTGTAGTTATTCGTCGCCAGTCCGCGCTGGAAGTTCGGACCCTGCGGAAGCGGCACCAGCGCCAGCACCTTCTGGGAAATCGTATCGAAGCGAGCTAGCGGAATCTGGTTGTTCACGAACGCATCGCGATACGCACGCCCGTTGGCCGCGGCCACCTGCGTCGTATTCGGATCGAAAATCGTACCGCTGGGAATCGTGCGGCCCAGCGCATCCGTAGCCGGACCGGCCGCCGTCGTCAGCAGACGATTTTCCGCCGTGATCAACCGGCTGAAATCGCCAACGCGATAGGCTGAGGTCGGTACCGTGGAATTCGACACCACCACGTTCGTCTGCTTGAACTTCTCCATGCTGTAGAAGAAGAAGGTCTTGTTCTTACCGTTGTACAGTTTCGGGATAATCACCGGACCACCCAGCGTCCAACCGAAATCTTGCTGACGGATCTTGTTGCGCGTGCCGAGATACGGCTGATAGGCGTTCAGGGCTTCGTTCACCACGTAGTCGTAACCGCTGCCGTGATATACGTTGGTGCCGCTCTTGGTCACCATGTTGATCATCGCGCCGCCGGCCGTGCCATACTCAGCCGCGAAGTTGCTGGTCTGAATCGCCACTTCTTCGATCGCGTCCACGGAAGGCTGCGTCTGCTGCTGCGCGCCCAAGTTCCGAGGACCCGTTGGATTCGTCGTCATGCCATCGAGCCGTGTCTGGTAGGTATTCGACGGCGTCCCGTTCACCACCATTTGCGCGACCACAGCGGTCGCGCCAGGTGCACCATTGGTGTAGTTGACGCCAGGAACCAAGCGGGCCGACGCGAACGGATCGCGGACGCCTGAGGCAGTCGCACCCACCACCAGCACCGGAAGATTGTTCAACTGGGAGAGCGTGACGTTCTGCACCACCTGACTGGTTTCGGTCTTCAACAACGAAGCTTCGGCAGTGACAGTGACGGATTCCGTCGTCTGTCCGACTTCTAGCGTCACGTCTTCGCGCATCGTCTGCGCAGCAGCCAGATGGAAATTGGTGTGCGTGTAGGTCTTAAACCCAGTCACCGTGACGGTGAGATCGTAGTCGCCAATCGACAACTGCGAAACGGTGTAGTTCCCAGTTTCCGAACTGGCTCCCCGGGATACCTGTCCGTTGTCGCGATTGCGGATCTCCACCGGAGCATTGGCCATAACCGCGCCCGTTGCGTCCACGATGGTTCCCGTTACCGTGGCTAAACCCGTCTGGCCAAATGCCATGGAAGCGGTGAATAAAGACAACACTCCCAATAAGTTACGGTTCATTTAATACCCTCCCCTGAAGGAAAAACAGCCAACGAAGGATATCACCTTTTTCTTCGAGCGAAAAAGGGTTGTGCAATAAAACCACCCTGATCGGGCTTTGGGGAGGGAACTACTAAGATAAGGATGGTGAGCGCGGTAGGAATCGAACCTACAACCTAATGATTAAGAGTCATTTGCTCTGCCAGTTGAGCTACGCGCCCTTGTTTTGAACAAGTTACAGAAACTAGCTTAGTTACAGCAAATGTTTAACTAAGCCAGTTCTCAAAGTATATCACAAGATTCGAGTGTTGCGCTTGGCCAATTCCTGCCCCATCCGAGTCAAATCTTGCTACTGCTCCACGATCAGCTGATTCGAGATGCTGTCAGAGGTGACGAGCTTGTCCATTTCATGGGCATTAAGCTTCAGAGTAGCGCGGAACCAAAATGACGGCGCGGCTGGCTGGGCAAGGCAACCAGCCTAAAGTTCAACTGGTCTTGCGGATTAGATCGAGCAGCTGGGAATCAGGGTCGAAGCTTTTTTCGCCAGCGTCAGGAGCGCGGTCGCATCTGTTTGCGAAAGCATGCCTGTCCCCTGGAATTGCGCGATCTGCGCATTTAAAACACGCAACGCCTGGCAGCGCTGGGCATCCTTATTCTGCGATAACGCCAGCCTCGCGTGTTGCGTCAGGGGCTGCTTCACTCCACGCCGGATGTATCCGCAGCCACACCGTAGCTGATATCACCCGCCGTGGTTACGATCATTCCCTGTTGTACTTCCCCTGTTGTACTTCCGCCCAGTTGTATCCGCCGCCATGTTATGTCGGTCGGCGTCGAATCGCGCGGTTGTCCAAACTTCCCTGCCGTCTGTGGCGTGCTTGCGAACGATGATGCCTTGCCCATACGTGTAGACGCTCAGGTCAAGGTCGGCGACGTTGTCGGCGCAACCCGCCTACAGGGGACTTCTCGGCACCCGACTGAGATTAACAGTTACCCGGGAAAGTTATCCGTAGTACGTCCGCCAGAACGCTTGGAATGGGAAGGAGGGTTCAGATCTGGGTTATCTGTCCAGTACGGAAAGTTTGACCTGCTTTCGAAAATACTCGCCAGAGCAGCAAAAATGAGTGAAGCATGGGATCGACCTCCGGCGCTAGAACTTCGGCTGAACCGTTCAGTATTTGATTGCGAATGAATCTTGCCAGTACGAAAGCCCCAAGCGCAAATGCTTGGCTCGCTGCCAAGATTGGGTTGTCAAGAACTTGTCAAGAACTTGTCAACGACTTGCTTGCGCTCGGAAACTATGACTCTTACCCGATTGGTGCCCACCTGGTTGGCTCTGCCTGGATTGCTCGGTTGCTTCTCCACGGCGAATTTGTTCGCGCAGGCGGCTCCGCCCTTGTCCGCACTGGCGACCCCCATTCCGCCCCCTCTCTCAATGGTGGCTACGCCCGGCCCCGATCTTTCCGGAATCGTCAAAGATCCGAATCTTTTGATCGTACTGGGCAAGGCGTTGTTCTGGGATCAACAGGTAGGCGGCGATGGCATCACCGCGTGCGCGACTTGCCATTTCCATGCGGGTGCGGATCACCGGCTCAGCAATCAGGCGAACCCGGGACCAGACAAGGCTTACGGTAAACCTCTTGTCGGTCCGGGGCTCAAACAGATCGCTTCAGACTTCCCTTTTGGGCAAAATACCAACAAGGGCCTCTCGCAGAACGATGTAATGGGCTCACAAGGACTGAAGGCGGCTAATTTCGTCGCGCTTACCTCTAATCCCTTCGATCAGTCCACGGCACCTGTGGGTCACCGTCAGGTCACTGGCCGGAATACGCCCTCGGCGATCAACGCAACGTTCAACTTCCGCAACTTCTGGGATGGCCGCGCGGCAGAAACCTTTAATGGGCGTTCTCCTTTCGGCATTATCGATCACACGGCCCAAATCGTCGTCAGCGTGAATGGAACCCTGGCATTCGAAAAGCTGAACCTGCCGTTCTCTAGTCTGGCTTCGCAAGCGGTGGGGCCACCGAATAATGAGGTAGAGATGTCATATAAGGGGAGAGACTGGCTTGCGCTTGGATTGAAACTCCTCCCCAGGAATCCGCTCGCCTTGCAACTGGTCTCTGCCACAGATAGCGTTCTGGGGCCGTACGCGAAGTCCAAATCAACCCCTAACGCCAACGGAACCACCTTGCCCACCTATCTCGATCTGGTCCTGCGCTCGTTCGACTCGAAATACACCGCGAATTCACAGCGGGTTTGTTACGATCCCACGCGAGGCGTGTTTAGCCCCGCTCTGAGCGGTGTGACTTGTCTTACTGGAGACCCCGCTGGTTACAGCTTGGCCGAGGCGAATTTCTCCATGTTCTTTGGGCTCGCGATTCAGGCTTACGAGCAAACGCTACGCTCCGATGCGACCCGGTTCGACGCATGGTCCGCTGGAAAGGGAACTTTAACCGCAGCGGAAATGCGCGGGTTGACGCTCTTTTACGGTCCCCGTGCCCTGTGTGGCACCTGTCATTTTGGACCAGAGTTTACCAGTGCCTCGGTGAGTGCTCTGAATGTGCAACAGGGCGGGGGCGCCGTTGCAGGGGCAGGGTTCCCGGCAGCGCTCCTCAATGTCGGACTTTTCAATGCAAATGCTCCCGCCAAGATCCCGCCGCCGACTCCGCAGACCACGTCCCTCACCATCCCATCTTTGCCAGCGATGGGGTTTGTCCCCGGGTTCAGCCCATCATCCTTCGCCCTGGGCGGCGCCGCGTATGGGACGACCTACAAGGCTCAGAGTGTTTTATTAGGGCCAGACAAGCGCTTCATCGGTCCATTCGAACGCATGGTCATGGCTTACCGCAGAGACAGCACAAACAAGCTGGTGCCGATCGATCCGTTGAATCCCTTCAATATCTCGCCTGTGGTGACTTCCCAGGGAACCAAGCTCGGTACAGAACTGGTTAACCAGAGAACTCAATCGCCGTTCGGGATCTACGACTTTGGCTTCTACAACATCGGAGTTCGCCCCGATGCGGATGACGTCGGCCTAGGTGGGACGTTCCCCGCAACGCTTGTAGGCCCCGGCGGCTTTCCCGGTGGGGGTCCGATCCCGCTCTCCTTCAGCCGTCGCGTTAAGGCGAACCAAGCCGACCGGACCAACATCGCCACCGATGATCGTGACTACTGGCCAACAAACAGCAGTTTCATGGCATTTCCGTTCAATACCTGTGTCATCCAGGACCGGGCAGTAACTGCCGCCCAGAATTTCCTGACAGGCAGAGCCGTTCCCGGGGTCTTGCCCTTTCCGAGCAGCCGGAACTTGGTCAATCCGCAGGCCTGCAACTTTTTCGATCCGGTGACGGGTGTAACCCTGCTGGACCCCTTCACTCTAGGACCGCTCGTTGGCGGACGGGTCTTGAATGGCGCTACGCATCAGATTAATAGCGCTGGCGTGAAAATGCCGGATCTGAGCTGCCTCGGTACGAATGGCGAGCAGCCCATCAATTACGGTTTGCCGGGCCAATGTCCGGAAGAGCGCGACGCCATCACCGGAGCGTTCAAAACTCCCAGTCTTCGGAACGTGGAATTCACCGGTCCATACTTTCACAACGGCTCTGCGAAATCCCTGAAGGAGGCGGTCCAGTTCTACACGCGTAACGGCCATCACGTGAACGAAGCTCTCAGCCCGGAACTCCTTGCCATCCCAGCCCTGATGGCGGTCGCATTCCGGTCCGCCAGTGCTTTGAGCGCCGCAGAGGATGACTTGGTGGCCTTCCTGCTGACGCTGACCGACGATCGCGTTGCCTTCTCCCGAGCCCCGTTTGACCACCCGGCGCTCTGCGTTCCGCAGGGGCAGTCGAATGCAACAGACTTGTTTGGACTCGTTCCGGCCATCGGGGCGGCGGGCAGCTCGGCTCGCCTACAGACGTTCGAAGAGTTGCTCGCGGGGCTGAGTGTGGGTCGCGAGAATACTCTGACGGTCAGCTGCAAACCTTTCTAAAATAAAGAGTTAGACTGGAAGGTGACCCCGCGCGCAACTACTGAAGCTTCACGTGGGTGCTTGAGCGTTAACGTGTTTAGCGATAGGAGCTAAGGCCTATTCCCTACGTAGGGTTGTGCCGATATCCCCTATGTGAAGATCAGAATTCATAACTCACCTGACAAGAAGCGACTGAACCCTTTGGTTCAGCCTTACCTTGAGTTGGGTGGGGGAGTGACGAGGCGGGCGATGCGGCGACTTCCTGCGCGAACCGCGGAGGCCCCTACGCAGTCCAGCACTCCTGACGTACCCCTTCCTGGATCTCGCGGTGGGAGGTCCCGCTGGTGGCCCTCCCACTGCCGCGCAGCGTCGCTGCGCGTTTGGGCATCAATCCTTTTTCTGGCATGCCTGGGCCTCGGCCCCGTGGTGATGATCACGGATGCCAAAACGAAGAAAGGCGACAAACTATTCCAGCAGGCCGAGGCGGCCGAGGCCCGCAAAGACTGGGCCAAGGCGGTAGATCTCTACACGCAGGCCGTGGAGGAGGATCCCAAGGAACCCCGGTACCTCATCAGCATGCGGCGGGTACGTTTCGCCGGCAGCATGGAAATCCTGGAATCTGCCCGAGATGTGCGCCGAGAAGGCAACCTGCCGGAAGCGATTGCGGCATTCCAAAGAGCTGTCCTGATGGATCCCTCTTCGGCAATCGCAATGGAGGAACTCAAACGCACTCAGGAGATGTTGGCTCAGCCGATCGACGACCCCGCTTTGTCCAATCTCACACCCGCGGAACGTGCTCGCAAGGAAGCCGAAATACGCTCCTCAGCGATGCTCGGCTTGCCGGAACTCAATCCCCCCAATCGCAAGATTGGGCCCGTGCGGATGAATAACCAGCCCATCAATATTCTCTACAACACGCTTGCGGGTTTGGCCGGCATTTCTGTGGTTTGGGATTCCAGTTGGCCGCGTCCTGCCCGTGGATTTGACCTGAATCTGGAGGAGATGGACGTCGAACAGGCGTTTGACCAGCTAGGCTTAATTACCAAGACCTACTGGAAGGTCCTTTCACCCACGTCGATCTTCGTGACCGACGACACTGAAACCAAGCGCAGGGACTACGCGGACACGGTCGTCAAAACACTGTTTGTAACGAATGCCGCTACGGCCCAGGAGTTCAACGAAATCCAGACCGCGGTCCGCACGATCACCGATATTCGCCGGGTCTATCCCTACGTGGCGCAGAAAGCCCTCGTGGTGCGAGGCGATGCCGATGCTGTCGCTCTCGCAGAGAAACTGATCATGGACCTGGATCAGCCTCGGTCAGAAGTAGTTGTTGACGTCATGATCATGGAGGCGAACTCAGCTCGGACGCGAGACCTCGCCTCTACGCTGGCGAGTTCGGCCGGCGCCGCCGGCCTCAATGTGGGCGGTCTATTTGCTCCCCGTCCAGGCCTGACCAGGGGCGCCTCCTCCGGAGCTGCAGTGCCAATTTCAAACTTGGGCAAGCTTTCCTCCGCGGATTTCACAACGACTCTGCCGGGAGCTCTGCTGCAGGCCATCCTGACCGACAGCCGTACAAAGATCCTCAACCATCCTCAGGTCCGCGCCTCTGACGGCCAGAAGGCCCGTTTGGAAATTGGGGACCGCATTCCCATTGCCAGTGGTAGCTTTCAGACCGGCGTTACCGGCGCTAGTGGCGTTGGTGTCAATACCACCTTCCAGTTCCAGCCAGTGGGTGTGATTATTGACATCACGCCCACTGTTCACTCCTCCAGCGAGGTGACTCTGCACGTGGAACTAGAGGTGTCTAACGTCAAGAGTTACGTCGATGTCGGCAATATCAAGCAGCCCGTTGTCGGCCAGAATAAGTCTTCTGCCGATCTTCGACTTCGCGAAGGCGAAGTGAACATCTTGGCTGGTCTTACTCGCCAGCAGGATGCGGACTCGGTCACCGGTATCCCAGGTCTGGTCAGCCTTCCCATCTTGGGCAAGGTTCTCTTTGGTAGCTCCCGAACAGAGCGAGATCGTGGAGATTTGATGATTGCCCTGGTACCCCACATCGTGCGCACACCGAATTACTCGCGCGATAATTTGCGGGGAATCGCGTCCGGCGGAGACCAGCGTTTGAAGCTCACCTACGCGCCTAAAGCTCTGCCCCCAAACGCGCAATCCTCCAATGCTTCTCCAGATTCCGCTGTCGAAGCTGTACCGCCTGCCACAACTGCGCCTCTTCCGGCCGCGATGCCCCCGATAGCCGTTGGTCCCGTAGAAGCGGGAGTGTCTCTGGCCAGCGCCAACCCCGATTCTGCCTCTTCGCGGAGAGCGGAACTTGCGACCAAAGCTCCAAGTCTCCCTGTGGTTCCGGCGCGCCCCGCTGTATCCGTGGCCCCGCCGCTGCCCGTCCCCGCTCCGCCGGTGCGTCTCTCAACAGTGAGTCAAGTGAAGGCGGCTCCGAAGCGGGCAGCCGCGAAGGTCGCAGCGAACCGCAAGACCCATAAGACCCATAAGACCCATAAGGTGAACAAGCGCGCTGAATCCCTGGCTCACCGTCAGGGAAATAAACTGGCTCGGAATCGACCCAAGCTGCTCGCCGCCTCCTTGCCGGCCGAACCGAAGCGGCCGCTATCCAGCGAGGAGGTTCCGGTCGTCTCGGTTCCGATCTCACTCGTGCAGGCGCCTCCGCCCCCCGCTCGGGTCGTAGTTGTAAGGCAGATCCCAATTCAGCCTGCGACTTTCTGGGACGATCTGAACTCGCTACGGCAAGCGGCCGTTGCCAGAATTCTGGACGTGACCGGCCAGACCGCTCCTGGGCCCGGCTGGTGGGCCGCTCTATTTGGGCTAGTGCTGGCGGCGCTCTTAGGATCTGCTCTGTCGATCGCTACCTTGCTTCCGCTCTTGTTGGGTCCCCGGGCCGCCCGAGGCCACGGCAGTCTCAAGTCAAATTGAGAACGCGCCCCTACTGATTCGTTCCCGTTTGCAACTCTGGGTGGCTGGCGCTTCTGAACCTAGTGGAGCCAGCCGTCCGCTTCATGCGCATTGGCTGCAGAGTCTTCTCTAAGCAGCTCTGCAATCCGCACGGCGAGCAAGTCTGAGAGAGTTTCGAAACCGTTGGCCTTGGCCATACTCAACAGCTCACGGTATTTTTCTGACGAAAAGCTGGCTACGAGCAGTTGGTCTTTGATCAGGGGAGATGTTTTTTGCAAGTTCATGCGGGGAACCAGAGTTTCCCAAGTCTAAGCGAACTCCGTTGAAGTGGTTGTCAAAAAGATGTCAAAGCGAGAGCGTTGCCATGCTTTTTGCGCCCCAGAACACGGCTCCACTCGACTGAACAGTCAATCGAAAATCGAGTCTGAGTGAGAGCGGGGTACCTGTGGTCTAGCACCGAAGCCTCCGCGTCGAACATTCCTTACTCGGACTCCCTCCCCGTTTTTTAAGAGGATTTACTGCAGTTTCCATTCCCGCAACACAAACATCCCCAGTCTAAGCCGCCGCACCGTAACCGTTAAGCCACTCCTGAGAGTAGAACCATTCACAGTACGAGGGCTTCAGTCTTCATGCAAGCGAAGTCCGTAGTCTCTAAATGTCAGCAACATGTGAACGAGATGTCAGTGAGTTGTGATCGAGTTGTTGATCTGACTCTCTGTCTTAGCCTGATCTGCCGCCGGGCTGGGATCACTAGACCTTAGACAAATTCGCTTTATAAACGCTTTGGGGCCCTACTAATGAGTAATCAAACTGATCTTTCGAAACGCAGCTTCCTGCGTTTCGCCGCCGGAAGTGCAGCCACGGCAGCTGTGCTAGAAACGACAGCGTCCACGGCCGCCGCTGCGCAGACTCCACTGACGAGCCCGGCGACGACGCCGTGGGTGCAGTCGCTACCCGTCCCGAACGCGGTGGGTGGCGCGGCGATCGCCGCAGTGGCATCCGGCTCGGGCTGTGAGAAGGCCCTGCCGAACTTCAATGGTTGCACCTGCCCGACGGGTGAGACGACCAATGCCACGCATCAGGCGCTCGCGGCCTGCCCTCCCATGGATGCGTATGAAATTGACATCCGCACGATTCAGCACAAGTGGCACCCGAAGCTGCCGGCCTCGGAGATGTTCGGCTACGGCGGGACGGTTCCAGGTCCTACGTTCATGGCGAAATATGGTCGCCCGTTTGTTGTTCGTTTCCACAACAACATGACTGCGCCGACCAAGGGAAATTTCAGCATTCCGCAGACCGCGATTCACTTCCATAACTTGCATGCGCCCGCGGAAAGCGATGGATATCCGGACGACTACATTCCGCAGGGCACCTATCGTGACCACCACTACGTGATGTACCAGGCGGGCAAGGACACCCTGCGCGAAGTGAACAACACGATGTGGTATCACTGCCACCGCCACGATTTCACCTCCCATAATGTGTATCGCGGCCTCGCCGGCTTCTTCCTCGCATTCGATGAACTCGATTCGGGCGACGAGAAGGACTCCAATCCGAAGGCTCTGCGTCTGCCGAGCGGCTACGGCAAGTACGACCTGCCGATCGTCTTCCAGGACCCGATGTTTGATGCTTCGGGCCAGCTCGCCTTCGACCCGTTCAACACGGACGGAATCATTGGTGACAAGTTTGCCGCGAACGGCGCCATCCAGCCGTTCCTGAACGTGGACCGCCGCCGTTACCGCTTCCGGTTCCTGGTGGGTTCGGTTTCCCGCGTGTGGCAGCTGCACCTGAGCCAGGCCGATCCGAAGACCGACAAGCCGCTGAAAGATCTGGCATGGACAGCGATCGCCAACGATGGCAACCTGCTGCCGAAGGCCGTCAGCATGCCGAATCTGCTGACCTCGCCGGCGACCCGCCACGACGTCGTGATCGACTTCTCGCAGTTCAAGAAGGGCGATGTGCTCTATATCGAAAACCGTATGGAGCAGGTGAATGGCCGCGGTCCGACGGGTACGATTCTTCCAGCCGGTTCCGGCCGAGTGCTGAAGATCATCGTGGGCGATCTGCCTTCGCAGCTGGACAGCAGTTTGCCGGTTGCCGTGGGACGGGCTCTTCGTCCTGCACCCCCGGTGCCCGTGAGTTCAGCGAAGTTCACCGGCACTCGCCGCAACTTCAAGTTCGATCGCGGAAACGGGGTGTGGACCGTGAACGGAATTCCGGTGGACCTCTCGAAGCCGTCCTTCACGATTCCCAAGAATGGCGGGCCGGAAATCTGGACACTCTCCGGTTCCGGTGGCTGGTGGCATCCGATCCACATCCACTTTGAAGAGGCGATCATCTTGACCCGCGACGGCAAGCCGACCCCCTTCGCCAACGAAGTGAATGCCCGCAAGGACGTGTTCCTGGTGCGCGGTTCGGAAACCATTGAAATCTACTATCAGGGGTTCCGCGACTTCACGGGCCACTACGTGATGCACTGCCACAACACGGTGCACGAAGACCACGCCATGATGCTCCGCTGGGACATTGCGTAAGACAGAAAGAGAGAAAGAAAGAACCATGATTCGTCGTAACTTTGTTACTTCCTTACTGTCGGGAGCCGCCGCTACGGTGGTGGCTCACGCAGCCAGCGATAAGTCGCTGAAGAATTCTCCGACTGTTTCGGATCGCAACATCCCGGACATCCTGGTCACCAATCAGGAGGGCAAAGAGTTCCACTTCTACTCCGACCTGGTGAAGGACAAGATCGTCATGATCAACTTCATGTACGCGCAGTGTGAAGGCATCTGCCCCACCATGACTTCGACTCTGGTGAAAGTGCAGCGCGCACTGGGTGATCGCGTGGGTAAGGACGTCTTCATGTACTCCGTCACCTTGAAGCCGGAACAGGACGACCCGAAGGCGTTCCGCCACTATATCCAGATGCATGGCGTGGGCAAGGGCTGGAACTTCTTGCGCGCTTCGCGGGCGGATACGGACCTCCTGCGCCGCAAGCTGGGTTTTGTGGACTCCGATCCGAAGATCGAGGCCGACATCAACCAGCACACGGGCATGGTGCGCATCGGTAACGATGCCATCAACCGGTGGATGGCGTGCCCGGCTTCAGTTCCGTCCGACAGCATCGTTCGCCGCGTGTTGTGGGTGGATCCGGCCAACGATACCCGCCGGGTGTAATCTGGATGATCCGTTTACTCCAGAGCAGAGCAGGCTGGCTGACCGCTTCGGTCTTGCTCTATCTTGCAGGCGCACTCCCCGTCTTCGCAGACGGGGAGTTCCTGCTGCAGCCGCATGACACGGTCGGAATCGTAGCTGGCGCTGACCCGCGAACGAATTTGTTTGCGGCCTACCTGGAGACGTTCGTAGTCAGCCGTTTTCCGTCGGCGGACATCCGCTTTGCCCAATTGCCTGGTATCCCGGAGCAATTGCCCAGAGTGCTGGTGTACAGCCCTCCGTGCTATCCCGCAGACCCGGGTGGGCTCGAGAACTATGCCGACAGCTTGGCACAACTCAGCCGCCGAGCCAGCCAAGCCAGCCCTTCGGTAAAGATCACTCTTCTGGAGCCCTCCGCCTGTGCGCAACGCGGACCAATTATGGAAACTCTGGAGAAGAAGCTTTCCGAGGCGGGGACGCGCAATCTCATCATCCTGCTGGCTGGGGTGACCGCAACCAATCCGGATCCTGGTGCTCAACTATCGGTCGCTCAGGCCATCCTAGACCAATGGAAGGCGCCCACCATTGTCTTCGATACCTCGGTGGATGTCTTGGGAAAGCGATTTCTGGATAGCGTGAACTCCCATCCACATGACTTGGAGGCGGATCGAGTGATTGGATGGCGTCAGGAAGAGACCACGCTGCCCGTCAACTTTGCTGCAAGCATCGGTGATCCGCAAGACCCTCGCCTTGCAGAGTTCAACGATCGCTTCAACCGGCAGATCGTCCGCTTGCGCGGGGCTCGGCCAGAGAAGTTCCGCGTAACTGTCGATGGTTGGACGGCCACCACGCGATGGGGAAACGACCTGTTCGAGGGAATCAACCTGGCGGCATATCGAACTCCGATGTCCCACCTTGCCACACGGGTCCACGAACTGACCCTCGAGTTGCTGGGTCTCCAGATTGCAAGTTGGACATCCGGCGCCGATGTGGCGGCTCTCGCCGCCAGAGCCGAAGAAGTGCAGACGGAGCGCGCGGAAATTGTCGCGCGTCCCGTTGCCCATGACTACGAATTTTTGCCTGATGCGCGTTAGCCCCAAGGTTGACTGCGCCCGAATAGGAGAACAAAACAACATGAGATATAGATCGAGCCTTCATCGTGGACTCACAACGGCTGCCCTCGCAGTCTCAATGATCGCCAGCACATCTGCCCTCTTAGCGGCCGATAGCTCCGCCGAGACGGCCCGGGCGGCTAGCAATAGCAACTCGGGCAGCAACAGCAACTCGGGCAGCAACAGTAACTCGGGCCAAAGCAGTTCAGGCAGCAGCTCAGTTGTGGATGACAAGGGTGGCAGTTCGTCCTCCAGCTCGTCCAGCAGCAGCTCGGGTGTGGATGACAAGGGCGGCAGCTCGTCCAGCAGCAGCTCGGGCGTGGATGACAAGGGCGGCAGCTCGTCCAGCAGCAGCTCGGGCGTGGATGACAAGGGCGGCAGCTCGTCCAGCAGCAGCTCGGGTGTGGACGACAAGGGCGGCAGCTCGTCCAGCAGCAGCTCGGGTGTGGATGACAAGGGCGGATTGAGCCGTGCCACTGCCTCCACGGACGTGAAGATCCAGGGCAAGAGCACGGCACTGATTGTCGGCTTCCCCGCAGAGTTTTCGATTACCTTCGAAAAGCGCTTTGACCGTGCGAAGTTCAAGGCGGAAGTCAGCAACTTGAATGTGAGCGCTGGCACGGGACTACTCGTCTGCCAAGGTCCCAAGGTGATGGGCACCTTGACCGTCGGCGCCCTCAAATTAGGCGAATTGGAGCTCGATAGCCGACTCGGCGCATCGATCCCCACATTTGTGGGCGGTGAAGAATTCACCCTCGTCGGCGGCAATTGCGCTTCGTCGGCTTTGATGAAGGCCACGCTGGCGTCGGGCGTCGTCTCTGCTCTCGGCGTGGCGGTGGCGCAAAGTGATTCACTGATTGAAGGCAGCGGGCGCAAAATCATTGAGGGATTCGAGGCCAAGTTCGACGTTCGTCTGGAAACCCGCGCGGATCGTAACAAGTTCTACGCCGAGGTCGAAGGACTCAATCTTGGTTCAGGCACCCGCCTCGACGTCTGCTTTGCCAAAGCGTCCCTGGGCGATCTATTTCTGAATGCGTTGAACCTAGGCTATTTGGAGGTGGATTCGCGTTTCTCGGCTGTGCCTATCCCCGCGTTGAAAGCGGGCGATGTGATCGAACTGCATCAGGGCGGTTGCGGCGGCATTGTGGTCATGACCGCCACTATGGGTGGCGCGTCCTCCGCCGCGGATAGCTCGCAGGTTCTTCGTACGTCGCTGACCGGCGTAACCAAGAAGGAATTTGGCTCCTTCGAAACGGAGTTCAAAGTTCAGTTCGACCGCTTGGGTGACCGTCG